>JBEIDZ010000157.1:0-6706 GCA_040383215.1 Paracoccaceae bacterium
CTGCGCGCAGCGGAGCGGGTCTGGAGCTTTGCGGGTGATATCGAGGTGACGCTGGAGGCCAATCCGACGTCTGTCGAGGCCGGGCGTTTTGCGGCCTATGCGGCGGCGGGGGTGAATCGCGTCTCTCTTGGCGTTCAGGCGCTGCGCGACGCGGATTTGCTGCCGCTTGGCCGGCTGCATGACGCAAGGCAGGCCCGGTCCGCGCTGGATGTGGCGCGGGAGCGCGTTGACCGGGTGAGTTTTGACCTGATCCTTGCGCGGCAGGGCCAGACACCTGCCGCGTGGCGGGAGGAACTGGGAGAGGCGCTGACGCTGGCCGCGGATCACCTGTCGCTGTATCAGCTGACGATCGAGGAGGGCACGGTGTTCGCGGCGCGCCGGGCGGCGGGTCATCTGCGGGGCCTGCCGGACGAAGACCGCGCTGCCGAGCTGTGGTCGGTGACGCAGGAACTGACCGAGGCGGCAGGATATGCGGCGTATGAGGTGTCCAACCATGCCCTGCCGGGAGCGGAGAGCCGGCATAACCTTGTCTACTGGCGGTGCGGTGATTATGCCGCGGTCGGTCCGGGCGGGCATGGCCGGCTGACGCTGGAGGGACGACGCTGGGCAACGGAGGCGATCCGGGCGCCCGGGGCCTGGCTGGAGGCGGTGGAGAGGGACGGCTGTGCCGAGGGTCCGCGTGAAGAGCTTGGCCCGGAGGAACAGCGGGCGGAACTCCTGCTCATGGGGCTGCGGCTGCGGGAGGGTGTCAGTCTGGCGCGGCTCGGGGCGCTGGGAGGGGCGGCGCTTGAAGACCGCATCGCGGAGCTTGAGTCGCTGGGTATGATCCGCCGCGGGCAGGGGCGGCTGAGCGTGACGGATGCCGGGCGGCCGCTGCTTGACGCCGTGCTGCGGGGGATTCTGGGGGCGTGAGACGCGGTCAGCCGCCCGAGAGGGTGCGCAGGAGATCGTCGAGCTGGGCGAGCGTCTTGTATCGCAGGATCAGCCGACCGCCTTCATCGCCGGGTTTGTGGTCGATCACGACACCCATCCCGAGAGTTGCGGAGAGTTCGCGTTCGATCTGGATGGTGTCGGCATCCTTGGCGGGCGAACCAGATGCGCCGGGCTTGTCGGACCTTGGGCGGTCAGGCTGGCGGGCGAGGCGTTCGACTTCGCGCACGGAGAGGGTTTCGGCAATGGCCCGTCGCGCGAGTTCCGCACAACGGGCATGACCGATCAGCGGGCGGACATGGCCCGCGGTGAGGCGGCCTTCGGCGACGTGGACCTGGACATCGTCGGGCAGGGTCAGCAGGCGCATCTGGTTGGCGACGTGGCTGCGGCTTTTGCCGAGCGCGGTGGCGAGCTGGTCCTGGGTGTGGCCGAACCGTTCGATCAGCTGGCGATAGGCGGAGGCTTCGTCGATTGCGTTGAGGTCGCTGCGCTGGATGTTTTCGATGATCGCGACTTCGAGGACCTCGGCGTCGGTGTAGCTGCGGATGATGACGGGGACTTCGTGCAGGCGGGCGCGCTGCGCGGCGCGCCAGCGGCGTTCGCCGGCGACGATTTCATAGGTGCCTTCGGTCGTGGGGTCTGGCCTGACGATGAGGGGCTGGATGACGCCCTTTTCGCGGATGGAGTCGGCGAGTTCGGCCATTTCGGTTTCGCTGAAGCTGCGCCGGGGCTGGGCAGGATTGGGGCGAAGCGATTCGACCGGCAGGCGGAGGTCGGGCCGGCGGGGCGTGTCTGTGGCGCGGTCCGGAGCGACATCGGCCATGAGGGCGGACAGGCCGCGTCCGAGGCCCCTGGATTTTGCGGTCTTGTCGGACATCGGTGCGGGCTCCTTCAGGTTTCGCGGGCGAGGAGTTCGGCGGCGAGGGCGCGATAGGCTTCGCTGCCGCTGGAGGCTGGTTCGTAATCGAGGATGGACAGAGCGTGAGAGGGGGCTTCCGAGAGGCGGACATTGCGGGGGATGACCGTGTTGAAAACCAGGTCTCCGAGGTTTTCGCGGGCATCGCTTTCGACCTGGCGGGAGAGGTTGTTGCGCCGGTCGACCATCGTGAGGGCGATGCCTTCGATCCGGAGATCGGGGTTTGCCGACTGGCGCACCTCGCGCAGGGTGAGCATGAGCTGTGACAGGCCTTCGAGGGCGAAGAATTCGCTTTGCAGCGGCACGATGACGGAATCGGCGGCGACCATCGCATTGACGGTGAGGATGTTCAGCGAGGGAGGGCAGTCGATGAGGATGTAGTCGTAATCCGTCAGGGGCGCGGACCGGAGTGCATCGCGCAGCCTGTAGCTTCGGCGGTCATCGGCGGCGAGGGTGATGTCGGCCGAGGCGAGGTCGATTGTCGCCGGTATCACGGAGAGGTTGCCGATCGTGGTCTGGATGGCGGCGGTGGAAAGTCCGACATCGCCGAAGAGGAGGTCGTAGGAGGTGATGGCGCGGAGGCTGACCTCGATTCCGAGGCCGGTCGAGGCGTTACCCTGGGGATCGAGGTCGATGAGAAGGACACGGCGGCCGGCCTTGGCCAGGGCGGCGCCGAGGTTGATGGCCGTGGTGGTCTTTCCGACGCCGCCCTTCTGGTTCGTGATGGCGATGATCCGGCAGGAGGGGCCCGGCTTATCCTCAGGCATGCGCAAGTCCTTCGATCTGGAGGATGCGGGCGTGCGGATCCGTCACGCTGGGATGGGAGAGGAGCGCGAAGCGCCAGGGGCCGGTGCGGGCGGCGGCAAGTTCGGCGGTGGCCTGGCGGCCTTTGGGGCAGAGCGCCCGGCCACCCGGGGCGCGGTGGCGAAATGCAAGCGGAAGGAGTTGCGGAAGCGGGGCAAGGGCGCGGGCCGAGAGGATATCGGCGCCAAGGGGGGCGAGAGATTCGGCGCGGGCCGCGGAGACTTCGGCGCGGAGTCCGAGATGGCGGACCACGGTGCGCAGGAATTCGGCCTTGCGGCGGTCGCTTTCCACGAGGGTCACACGACCGGCAGGATTGGTTTCGGCAGCGAGAATCGCAACAACGATGCCCGGAAATCCGGCCCCGCTGCCCAGATCTGCCCAATGCGACCAGGCGGAGGGGGCGAAGGCGAGCAATTGGGCGGACTCGGCAATGTGGCGGGTCGCGATATCGGGGAGGCTTCCCGGTGAGATCAGGTTGATGCGGGGGGTCCATTGTGCGACCAGCGCGGCAAAGGCGGCGAGCCGGTGCTCTGTTTCACGTGAAACATCCACCGCGCTTTGCGGTGGGGCAAGCCGGGCGGTGGCGGGCGGGGTCACGCGGTTTTCCTTCGGTCGCGGCGGATTCGGCTGGCGAGGAGGACGAGCGCAGCCGGGGTCATGCCGTCGATTCGCGCGGCCTGGCCCAGCGTGGCCGGCCGCGCGCGTGACAACTTGAACCGCAATTCGGACGACAGGCTCGGGAGTGTGGCGTAATCGATGTCGGCGGGGATCTCGAGCGCTTCGTCTTTCGCGATGGCGGAGATGTCACGCTCCTGGCGTTCGATGTAGTGCATGTAGAGGGCGTCACGCTTGATCTGGGTCCGGACCGCGGGCGGAATATCGGCCAGGCCCGGGTCGAAGGCGAGCAGATGTTCGAAATCCGCGTCAACGAGGTTGAGAACTTCGATGCCCGTCCTCGGCGGCTTGTCTGGGTTGATCTGAAGACCGGCATCGGCCAGGGCACGCGCCGACACGGTCATGTCAGCAAGTCGTGACCGGGCAGAATCGATGGCGTCGCGGCGAGCGCAGAACACGTTCCAGCGGTCGTCCCTGACAAGGCCGTGCTGACGGCCAAAGCCCGTCAGGCGCTGGTCGGCGTTGTCGGCCCGCAGGGTCAGGCGGAATTCGGCGCGGGATGTGAACATCCGATAGGGTTCGGTCACACCGCGGGTCACGAGATCGTCGATCATGACGCCGATATAGGATGACGTGCGGCTGAAGATCACGGGGGGCAGGTCAAGCGCCTCGGCTGCGGCGTTGGCGCCGGCGACGAGGCCCTGGGCGGCGGCTTCTTCGTAGCCCGTCGTTCCGTTGATCTGACCGGCGAGGAAAAGACCGGGTCGTTCCCTCAGGGCGAGTGTGGGACGCAGGACGCGGGGATCGACATAATCATATTCGATCGCATAGCCGGGCTGGGTGATCTTCGCGCCTTCGAGGCCCGGGATCGAGCGGACATAGGCGTCCTGCACTTCGGCGGGGAGGGATGTGGAAATGCCATTGGGATAGATCGTCGGATCGTCGAGGCCTTCGGGTTCGAGTAAAACCTGATGGGTGCCCTTGTCCGCGAAGCGCACGATCATGTCTTCGATCGACGGGCAATAGCGGGGTCCGGTGCCTTCGATGTGACCACCATACATCGCCGAGCGGTGAAGGTTGTCGCGGATGATCTGGTGGGTCTGGTCCGTGGTCCAGGTGATCCCGCAGGTGACCTGAGGCACGACCGGCGCGACGGAGAGGAAAGAGAACATTTCGGCAGGGTCATCGCCCGGCTGCCGTTCGAGCCGATCCCAGGCAATGGTCCGGCCGTCAAGCCGGGGTGGCGTTCCGGTCTTGAGCCGGCCGAGCGGAAGCCCGAGGTCGGCCATGCGGGCCGCGAGTCGCAATGATGGTGGTTCGCCGATACGGCCACCGGGGCGGGATACATCGCCAATGTGAATGACGCCCCGCAGGAATGTCCCCGAGGTGAGCACGGTGGACCTTGCGCGCAGTGTGGTTCCGTCCGCGAGAATGATGCCGTCGACCCGGCCGGATTCGATGACGAGATCGGCGACTTCACCCTCGACGACGTCCAAACGTGGCTGGGAGGCGATCACCGATTGCATCGCCGCACGATACAGATTCCGGTCAGCCTGTGCGCGGGGCCCCTGGACAGCGGGGCCCTTGCGGCGGTTGAGCATGCGGAACTGGATGCCGGCCCGGTCGGCCGCAAGGCCCATCGCGCCGTCCAGGGCATCGATTTCGCGGACAAGATGTCCCTTGCCAAGGCCGCCGATGGCCGGGTTGCAGGACATCGTCCCGATGGTTTTCCGCGAAAGCGTCACCAGGCAGGTCGATGCACCGCTGCGTGCTGCGGCCAGCGCCGCTTCGCAGCCGGCATGCCCGCCTCCGACCACTATGACATCGACACCGCCCTGTTTCACGTGAAACAACCCCTACTTTCCGATGCAGAAGCGTGCAAACACTTCGGACAATATATCCTCTACATCGACGCGCCCGACAATGGAGTCGATCGCGCGAATCGCTAGGTTGGTTTCCTCGGCGACAAATTCGGGATTGTCCTGAAGATAGGGCAGGGCTTCAAGGGCCTGATCAAGGTGAAAGAGCGCCCGGGCGATTGCCCTGCGATGCCGGTCACGTGTGGCGATCGAGGCGTTTGCTGTCCTCTGGTGCAGCTTATCGGCGATCATCACGATGAGCTCCGGCACACCTTCGGCTGTCTTTCCCGACACGCCCGGCCCCGGCCCCGGGTTGATGTCAGCCTTGGCCCGCAGGACGATATCGCCGTCTTTCCAGGCGGAACCGACCGATTCGCCAGGATCTAGAAGCCAGATTCGGAGATCTGCCGTCTCTGCCCGGCGAAGGGCGAGGTCCACCCCAAGCTTTTCGATTTCATCCACTGCCGCGCGCAATCCTGCCGTATCGAGCATTGTGACTGGCAGTCCTGCGATGTCGAGGCGGACCTCGATGATGTCCCGTGTTGTGCCAGGCAGGTGTGACGTGATGGCGGCCTGGCGGCCTGATATCGCGTTCAGCAGCGTGGATTTTCCGGCATTCGGGGCACCCAGGATAGCCACTTCGAAACCGTCGCGGAGCCGTTCGGCGGCACCGATTCCCCTCTGTTCCCGGTCGAGCTCGGAACGGATCTTCTCCAGCCGGAGCGCAATGTCGCGGCTCAGGTCCGCGGGTACATCTTCATCGGAAAAGTCGATGGCGGCAGCGGCGAGTGCGGCGACCTCGATCAGAATCCTTCGCCATCCGCTGGCCTTTTGACCGAGTGCGCCGGCAAAGACGCGGAACGCCTGCCGGCGCTGAGCTTCCGTTTCTGCGTCGATCAGGTCGGCCAATCCCTCGACCTGGGTGAGGTCAAGCCGGTTGTTTTCAAGAGCGCGTCGGGTGAATTCTCCAGGTTCGGCCGGTCGCAGGCCTTCCATCGCCTGAAGGGCTGCGAGAACGGCGGAAACCGCGGCCGGGCTGCCATGGATCTGCAGTTCCGTGACGCATTCTCCGGTGAAGCTGTGGCCTTCGGAAAAGGTCAGGCACAAGGCCTGATCAAGCGGTTCTCTCTCTGCATTGCGGAGGATGCGGAGCGCGCGTCCTTCGACAGGCAGGGGGCCCGCGAGCCTTTCGGCCGCCAGGCGGGCATGGGGGCCCGAGATGCGGATAACGGCGACGCCGGCTTTTCCGGCAGCCGTGGCGCGGGCGAAGATGGTCTCCATGCTGTCCCTGCCTCCCCGGCAGGCTGCATCAGGAATTCATCGAATCGAAGAAGTCCGAATTCGTCTTGGTCTGTTTCAGCTTGGACAGAAGGAATTCGATGGCATCGGTTGTCCCCATCGGGTTGAGGATCCGGCGCAGCACATAGGTTTTCTGCAAGTCGGACTTGTCCACCAGAAGCTCTTCCTTGCGGGTGCCGGACTTCAGGATATCCATCGCGGGGAAGACGCGCTTGTCAGCTACCTTGCGGTCGAGCACGATTTCGCTGTTCCCGGTTCCCTTGAATTCCTCGAAGATCACTTC
>JBEIDZ010000158.1:0-6704 GCA_040383215.1 Paracoccaceae bacterium
CCCCCCCATCCCCGGCCCCCGTCAGGGAGCCGCGCCATGACCGGCACGCTCTCCCGCCATGCCTGGACGCTCGGCCTTGCGGCCCTGCTCGCGCTCCTCCTTGTCGCGACCAAGCTCATCCAGCCCGATTTCGGCGCGTCCGGGCTCGACTCGCTCGCCCGCGCCGCGCTGCCCTTCGCCTTCGCGACCGCGGCGATGGCCATCGTCGTCATCGCCGGCGGCATCGACCTTTCCATCGCCGCGATGATGGCCGTGGCCTCGGTCACCGCCGCCGTCCTGATGGAGCGTTTCCCCGGTCTCGGCCCCGGCATCGTGCCGGTCGCGCTGCTGACCGGCGCGGCGATGGGCGCGCTCAACGGCGCGCTGATCGTGCTCACCCGGCTGCCCGACATCGTCGTCACGCTCGCCATGCTCTTTGTCTGGGAAGGCGTCGCACTCCTCATCCTCAACGCCCCCGGGGGCGCCGCCTATCCCTGGCTGATGGAGGTGCTGCGCGGCGCGGTCGTCATCCCGCTCCTGCCCGGCGCGGTGGTCGTCGCGGTGGTCTGCATCCTGCCCTTCTGGTGGGTCATGGCCCGCACCCGGCTCGGCCTTGCCATCCGCGCCATCGGGTCGGACCCCGTCGCGGCCTTCCGCTCGGGCGTGCCGATCGGGGCGACGCGCATCCTCGCCTATGGGCTTGCAGGCATGCTCGCGGGCCTCGGCGGGCTCTCGCTCGCGCTCTCGACCGGGATCGGGGAACCCATCCCCGGCCCCTATCTTCTCGCTGCCGTCGCCGCTGTCGTGCTTGGCGGCGTGGCACTTTCGGGCGGCAAGGGCGGGCTGATCGGCCCGCTGATCGCTGTCCTCATCCTGCGGCTGGTGCGCCTCATGCTCACGCTTCTCTCTGTCGACCCCAATGTCACCACCATCGTCGAGGGCACGATCATGGTCGCCGTCGTGATGTTCGGCGGCTTCGTCGCGCTCAGGGCGCAGCGCCGATGACCGCCCGGCCCGACAGCCCCGCCGCCCGCCTTGCCCGGCTGATGCGCGACCAGCCGGTGATCCCGCTCGTGCTCCTGCTGGCCCTGCTGGTCGCCGCGCTGGAACTGATGCAGCCCGGCATCCTCAACCAGCGCTGGCTGGCCAATACGGTCAAGTTCGCGATCCCGCTTGCCATGCTCGCCGCCTGCCAGACGATCACCATGTATACCGGCGGGATCGACCTGTCGGCCGCCGCGGTCGCCACCATTGCGGGCTTTGTCGTGGCGACCCAGCAGCCGGTCATCGGCACCGTGCCGGCCATTGCCGTGTCGCTTGTCCCGGCCGTGCTGCTCGGCCTCCTGAACGGCATCGGCATCGCGCTCTTCCGCGTCCATCCGCTGATCATGACGCTCGGCACCGGGCTCATCGGCATCGGTTGCCTCCAGGTCTACCAGCGCGGCGTGATCGCGACGGGCTCGGTCGTGCCGCCTGTGCTCGAATGGCTCGGCACCGGGCGGACCTGGGGCCTGCCCAATGCGCTCGTGCTGTTCCTGCCCTTCGCGGCGCTGATCCTCGTCGCGCAGTCGCGCTTCGGCTTCGGCCGCCTGCTCTATGCGATCGGGGCCAATGAAAACGCCGCGCGCCTCTCGGGCGTGCGGTCCTGGCGGGTGTTTCTGCTCCTCTACGTCCTCTCCGCGCTCATCGCCGGGGTGACGGGGCTCCTCTATGTCGGCCTGATCCGCGCGCCCTCGCTCAGCCTGGTCGAGCCGCTGCTGCTGCCCTCGGTCGCGGCAGCGGTGATCGGCGGCACCTCGATCTTCGGCGGCCGCGGCAGCTATGCCGGCACCATCCTCGGCGCGCTGATCCTGACCGTGCTCGGCACGATGCTGACGCTCCTGCAGATCCCCGAAGGCGGGCGGCGCATCCTTTTCGGCGCGATCATCCTTCTCGTCACCGCCCTCTACGTCCGGATCACTGATCAGGGATGACATCGGCCGCCGCCGCGCCCCGCGCGCCCGCGCCGTCCCCGTCCCCGTCGCCGTCGCGTTCCAGCACCGCGACCGCCTCCGACAGGCTCTCGAACAGCCGCACGCCGGTCAGGCCCGCCGCCTCAAGCTCGCGCCTGACCGGGGCATTGACCTCGGCCAGCACCAGCGCCTGCCCCCGCCGGTCAAGCGCGCGGGCCAGCGCGACCAGCATCTCGGCCCCTGTCGCATCGACCTGCGTCATGCCCCGCGCGACCAGCAGCACCACCTCGCCCGCCTGTGCCGGCAGGGTCATCTCGGTCACCCGGTCAAAGATGTGGTCGGCATTGACAAAGATCGGGCTCCCCTCGACCAGCAGCACCCGCAGCCCCGGCACGGCTGCGGCCTGCGGGTGGCGGTGCCGCTTGTAGAATCCCGGCTCGCCCGCAATCCGGCCAAGCTCGGCCACCTGCGGGCGCATCGTCTCCCAGATCAGATGCGCAAAGGTCGCGGCCAGCGCGACCAGCACCCCGTTCAGCACGCCAAGCCCGACCGGCCCGGCAAAGGCGATCATCGCCGCCCCGAATTCGGCCCGGCTGATCCGCCAGAGCCGGGCCAGCCCCGGCAGGTCCGCCATCCCCGCCGCCGCGGCGATCAGCACTGCCCCCAGCACGGGCTCTGGCAGCAGCGCCAGCGCCCCCCCGGCCCAGAGCATCGCCCCCGCCAGCGCCAGCGCCGCCACGATCCCCGCCGCCTGCGTCCGCCCGCCCGTGGCGATGTTCACCGCCGTCCGGCTGTCCGAGGCACTGACCGGGACCGCCCCGAACAGCCCTGCGGCGATGTTGGCCGCCCCGAAGCCCTGCAATTCCCGGTTCGCATCGACCCGGTCACCGGTCAGCGCGGCAAAGCCCTTGGCGGTCAGAAACCCCGCGCTCGACATCACCAGAAAGACCGCGCCCGACCCCAGCGCCACCTCGGCCAGCGGCAGGCCGGCCAGCGGCGGCAGCGACAGCCGCGGCAGGCCGCCCCCGACCGCGCCCACGACCGCCACACCCCGGCCTGCGAGGTCAAGGACCGCCGAAGCCGCCACCGCCGCGGCCAGTGCCACCACTGCCCCCGGGACCCGCGGCGCCACCACCCCCAGCGCCCAGATCAGGCCCAGCGTGCCAAGCCCCACGGCCAGCGTCGCCCCGTGCACCTCGTCCAGCCGGCCCGCGATCGCGGCCAGTTCCGCGATCACGCCATCGGCCGCGACCGGCACCCCCGTCATCCGCCCGATCTGCCCCACGGCCACCGCAACCGCGAGCCCAGCGAAGAACCCCTTCAGGATCGGCCGGCTCAGAAAGACCGACAGCACGCCCAGGCTCAGAAGCCGCGCCAGCAGGCAGAGCACGCCCACCCCCAGCGCGATCAGCGCCGTTGCCCCCGCGCGGTCCGTCCCCGCCGGCATCGCCGCAAGCACAGAGGCAAGCACGCCGGCCAGCACCGTCATCACCGCCGCATCGGGCCCCACGATCAGCCGCCGCGACGGGCCGAACAGCGCATAGGCCAGGGGCGGCAGGATCGCGGCATAAAGCCCGGTTTCCATCGGAAGCCCGGCTATCGCCGGATAGGCCAGCGATGTCGGCAGCCCCACCGCGGCAACCGCGAGCCCCGCGGGAATGTCCCGAACCAGGTCGCGCGGCCGCCAGCCGCGCAGCCCCGCCCCGATCCCCGTCATCCCGAGGATGTCCACACCCTGCTCCCGCCCGGACCCGTCGCTTTGCCCCATCGTCACGGAACCGGCACGAAACTGCAATCGCTCACACGCCGCCCCCCCGGGGGTTCCTGCCGCGGGTCTTGCCGTTCGGGTTCCCGGCCGGCCAGTCTGCCGGTCCTGCAAGCGCCCCGGTCAGGACTGGGGCGCTCGTGCGCGCCGGCACTTCCGCTCCCTGACCGCGCCCATGCCGGGGCGGTCAGCGCACCGGGTTGCGATAGGTCATCCGCCGCACCGACCCGGTCTTGGACCGCATCAGGATCGTCTCTGCCGTCACATGGCCGACCTCGCGCCTGATCCCCGGCAGAAGCGATCCGTCCGTCACCCCCGTCGCGGCAAAGATCACGTCGCCCGTCACCATGTCGTCGCGCGTATAGACGCGGTCGAAATTGGTGATCCCCGCCTTGCGCGCCCGCGCCCGCTCGTCATCGTTGCGGAAGATCAGCTTGCCGAAGATCTGCCCGCCCATGCATTTCAGCGCCGCCGCCGCCAGCACCCCCTCGGGCGCGCCGCCTTCGCCCATGTAGATGTCGATCCCCGTCCGCGCGGGGTCGGCGCAATGCATCACACCCGCCACATCGCCGTCGGTGATCAGCCGGATCGCCGCCCCGGTTGACCGGATTTCCGCGATCATCCCGGCATGGCGTGGCCGGTCCAGCACGCAGACCGTCACATCGCGCGTCGAACAGCCCTTGGCCGCGGCCAGCGCGGTCACCCGCTCGGACGGCGTCATGGCGAGCGTCACGGCACCCCGCTTGTAGCCCGGGCCGATGGCGACCTTGTCCATGTAGACATCGGGCGCATGCAGCATCGACCCGCGCGGGCCCATCGCGATCACGGCCAGCGCATTGGGCATGTCCTTGGCGCAAAGCGTCGTCCCCTCGAGCGGGTCAAGCGCGATATCCACCGCGGGCCCGTTGCCCGACCCGACCTCTTCCCCGATGTACAGCATCGGCGCCTCGTCGCGTTCGCCCTCGCCGATGACCACCACCCCGGTGATGTCGAGCTTGTTGAGCTCCTTGCGCATCGCATCGACCGCCGCCTGGTCGGCCGCCTTCTCGTCGCCCCGCCCGATATGGTCCGCACAGGCGATGGCCGCCGCCTCGCTCACCCGCGCAAGCCCGAGCGAGAGCATGCGGTCATGGAATTCCGTCGCCTGGGACATGGGACTTCTCCGTCAGGGCCATGCCTGCGGCCTAAGCCTGGCAGCGCCACATGACAAGCCCGTGATTGCCGCCGACGGGGCAGGGCACCCCACCCGCCCCGTGCCTCAGAGCCGGTTGACCGGCACCTTGAGCATCGGCCGGCCCTGGGTGTCGGTCGGAATCTCACCCGCCCGCATGTTGACCTGCAGCGACGGGATGATCAGCCGCGGCATGGCCAGCGTCGCGTCGCGCGCGGTGCGGAAGGCGATGAAATCCTCCCGTGTCGCGCCGCCGCCCACATGGATGTTCTGCGCCTTCTCCTCGGCCACTGTCGTCTCCCACCGGATGTCGCGCCCGTTCGGGCCGTAATCGTGGCACATGAACAGCCGCATCGCATCGGGCAGGGCCAGCACCTTCTGGATCGAATCGTAAAGCACCCCCGCATCCCCGCCTGGAAAATCCGCCCGCGCCGATCCGCCGTCGGGCATGAACAGCGTATCGCCCACAAAGGCCGCGTCGCCTGCGACATGGGTCATGCAGGCCGGCGTGTGCCCCGGCGTATGCATCGCAAAGGCCGTGAGGCCCCCGATCATGTAGGTATCGCCGTCGCGGAACAGCCGGTCGAACTGCGACCCGTCGCGCCGGAACTCGGTCCCCTCGTTGAAGACCTTGCCGAAGGTGTCCTGCACGACCGTGATCATCTCGCCGATCCCGATCCGCCCGCCCAGCCGCTCCTGGATATAGGGCGCAGCCGACAGGTGGTCGGCATGGACATGCGTCTCGATCAGCCATTCCAGCGTCCAGCCGCGGTCGCGGACAAAGGCGATCAGCGCATCGGCATGGTCCGACGTGATGCGCCCCGCGGCATAGTCGATATCCATCACCGAATCGATGATGGCGCAGGACGCCGACCCCGGGTCGCGCAGGACATAGGAGATCGTGTTGGTGGCCGCGTCGAAAAAGCCGTGAACCTCGGGTGCCGTGGTCATGTCGACGGGATAGCCGGTCATCGTGCTCTCCTGAACGGGTGCGCGGGCTCGATGAAAATACATTAGGCTTTCAAGATGTATCTTGCAAGCCCCGCGCCGCTCTGCGCCGGCCCGGCCGGGCTTGCACACCCCCACCGGGCCGGCGCAAGGTTGCGCAACATCGGCACCCAAGGGGACCCCGCGCCCCTGACCGGAGACAGCGACAATGACCGACCTTCTCTTTGCTCCCCGCCCCCTGCCGGTCCTGTCCGTCGCGGGGGGCGGGCCGGCCTTTCCGGTCGCGCGCATCTTCTGCGTCGGGCGCAACTATGCCGACCACGCCGCCGAAATGGGGGCCGAGATCGACCGCGAAGCCCCCTTCTACTTTACCAAGTCCTGCCATCACCTCCTGCCCGCCGGCGTCGACCTGCCCTATCCGCCCGGCACCGCCGACCTCCAGCACGAGGTCGAACTCGTGGCCGCCCTCGGCGCGCCCGCGGTCCGCGTCGCGCCCGACGCCGCGCTTTCCGCGGTCGGGTTCTATGCCGTCGGGCTCGACATGACCCGCCGCGACCTTCAGGCCGAGGCCAAGGCCAAACGCCGCCCCTGGGACATCGCCAAGGATTTCGAAGGTTCCGCCGTGATCGGCCCGCTCGTGCCCGCCGCCGCCTGGGGCCCGCCGGGGCCGCAGACCATGCGGCTTGCGGTCAACGGCGCGCCCCGGCAGGAGACGCGACTTTCGGCGATGGTCTGGTCCCTGCCCGACATCATCGCCCATCTCTCGACGCTCTACCGGCTCGGGCCGGGCGACGTGATCATGACCGGCACGCCCGCCGGCGTCGGCCCCGTCGCCCCCGGCGACCAGATCACGGCCGAGGTCGAAGGTCTGCCCCCGCTCGCGCTCCGC
>JBEIDZ010000159.1:0-6703 GCA_040383215.1 Paracoccaceae bacterium
GCTGCATCGGCGGCGGTCCCGTTCTGGACGACGCCCCTGATCTAGGCATCGTTTGCGACGCGGGCCAGTACGATCGCGCAGACCTGTCTTGCGCCGGCGGCGTGGAGCGCCTCGGTCGCGGCGGCGAGGGTGGCGCCGGTGGTCATCACGTCGTCGACGAGCAGGACGGGGCGGCCGGCGATGCGCGACCGGCGGGCGGGATGGGGGGTGATGGTGCCGTCAAGCGCGGCGAAGCGGGCATCGCGGCCATGGCCGTCGAGCGGCGCGGTGCGGCGGCGGCGCAGAAGCGCGTCGGGGCAATGGGCCAGGCCGAGCAGGCCGGCCGCCGTCTGGGCGAGCAGCGCGGCCTGGTTGTAGCGGCGCGCGAGCAGGCGCGACCAGTGCAGCGGCACGGGGACGAGGATCGTGCCGGGTTCGACCAGCGGCCGGGCCGTGCGGGCAAGCCAGCGGGCAAGCGAGGGGGCGAGGTCGGTGCGGTCGCCATGCTTGAGTTGCAGGACGAGCTTGCGGCCGGTGCCGGAATAGAGAAACACCGCGCGGCCCCGGGTCCAGGGGCGGGCGATGGTCAGGCAGTCGTCGCAATGGACCGCCTCGTCGCGCGCGTCGCCGGGCAGCGGCGTGCCGCAGAGGTCGCAGACCGTGCCGCCGATGAAGCCGGTATCGCGCCAGCAGGGGCCGCAGAGGCCGAAGTCGTCATCCGTGAGCGCGCCGCAGGACAGGCAGCGGGCGGGATAGATGGCACGGATCAAGCCTTGCATCGGGGGATGGTCCCTGTAGATGGCGGGCCATGGGCGGACCCTTTGCAGATCGGCGCAAACTGATGTCCCAGCGCGCGCGGGCGGCGCGGGCGGGGGTCACCTTCCTGCGCGAGCCGGTGATCGCCGAGGTGCAGGATCGGCTCGGCATGGTTAACAGGGCGTTTACGGCGCCGGCCGTGGTGACGGGGTGGCCGGCGCTCTGGTCCGGCTGGCCGGTGGTGGTGCCGGACGATCCGGTGCTGGCGCTGGCGCCGGGGGCCCATGACCTGGTGGTGCATGACTTGGGCTTGCATTGGGCCGAGGATCCGGTGGGGCAGCTGGTGCAGTGCCGCCATGCGCTGCGGCCCGACGGGCTGATGATGGCCACGCTGTTCGGCGGGCAGACGCTGCGGGAGTTGCGCGCGGCGCTGGCCGAGGCGGAGGCGGAGGTGACGGGGGGGCTGTCGCCGCGGGTGGCACCGATGGGGGAAATCCGCGATCTGGGCGCGCTGTTGCAGCGGGCGGGGTTCGCGCTGCCGGTGGCGGATGCGGTGCCTTTCGCGGTGAGCTATGCGAGCGCCTTCGACCTGATGCGCGACCTGCGGGGGATGGGCGAGGGCAATGCGCTGGCCGGGCGGCTGCGGCGGATGACGCGGCGCGGGGTGATGCTGCGGGCGGCCGGGATTTATGCCGACCGTTTCGGGCGGGGCGACGGGCGGGTCAGCGCGACCTTCGAGGTCATCGTGCTGACCGGATGGGCGCCCGGTCCGGGGCAGCCCGAGCCCTTGCGGCCCGGGTCGGCCGCGCACCGGCTTGCGGCGGCGCTGGGCGTCGAGGAACGGCCGCTGGGCCGGACGGGCGATTGACCCGGTGGCGGAGGCTTCTATGTCTGGGCGGGTGGAAACGGAGACGGACAGGACGGACGGAATGCTCGATTCGAAGTCCTTTCGCAATGCCGAGACGGTGGCCGCCTGCCCGGCCCATGCGCCGGCCGACCATCCGAAGGTGAAGCCGGCCCGGGTGGGCATCCTTCTGGCCAACCTCGGGACGCCGGACGGGTATGATTACTGGTCGATGCGGCGCTATCTGTCCGAGTTCCTGTCCGACAAGCGGGTGGTGGATTATTCGGCCTGGCTGTGGCAGCCGCTTCTGCAGTTGGTGATCCTGTCAAAGCGGCCGTTTTCATCGGGTGCGAATTACAAGTCGATCTGGAACCATGAGCTGAACGAGAGCCCTTTGCTCACGATCACCAAGGCACAGACGGCCAAGGTGCGCGGGCAGATGCAGGCGCGGTTCGGCGATCAGGTGATGGTCGATTTCTGCATGCGCTATGGCAATCCGTCGACCAGGGCCAAGGTGCGCGAGATGACCGAGGCAGGGTGCACGCGCATCCTCTTCTTTCCGCTTTATCCGCATTATGCGGGGGCGACCTCGGCCACGGCGAACGACCAGTTCTTTCGCGCGCTGATGGAGGAGAAGTGGCAGCCGGTCGCGCGGGTGGTGCCGCCCTATTTCGAGGAGCCGGCCTATATCGAGGCGCTGGCGCAGTCGGTCGAGCGTGCCTATGCGGCGGCGGAGCGGCGGCCCGAGATGCTGGTCTGTTCCTATCACGGCGTGCCCGAGCGGTATCTGCGCGAAGGTGATCCCTATCATTGCCAGTGCCAGAAGACGACGCGGCTTCTGCGCGAGCGGCTGGGTTGGGAGAAGACCGCGATCGTCACCACGTTCCAGAGCCGGTTCGGGCCGGAGGAATGGCTCAAGCCCTATACGGTCGAGGAAGTGGCGCGGCTGGCCGAGGCGGGCGTGAAGCGGATCGCGGTCTGCGCGCCGGCCTTCAGCGCGGATTGCATCGAGACGCTGGAGGAGATCAACGGCGAGATCCGCGAGGCGTTCGAACATGCCGGCGGGGAGGAGTTCACCTATATCCCCTGCCTGAACGACGACGAGGCCCATGTCGAAGCGCTGTGCGGCGTGATTGCCGGGAACCTGCGGGGCTGGGTGGAGTGATGGTCGACGGTGGGTTTCACCCACCCTACGAGACGGTGTGCAAGGCCACGTAGGGTGGGTGAAACCCACCCTAGATGAGCATCACCTGCGTGCCGACCTTGGCCAGGCCGAAGAGTTCGGTGATGTGTTCGTTGAAGAGCCCGATGCAGCCGTTCGAGGAGCGGCGGCCGATCTTGCGCGTGTCGTGGGTGCCGTGGATGCGGTAGTACTGCCACGAGAGATAGAGCGCATAGGGGCCGAGCGGATTGTTGGGGTCGCCGCCTGCGACGAATTCGGGCCATTCGGGATTGCGTTCCCGCATCGAGGGGGTCGGGCGCCAGGGGGGGGCCACGACCTTTTCCACCACCTCGGTCACGCCGAGACGGGTGAGGTCGTCGGTCAGCGGCACGGATGTGGGGTAGAGGCGGTAGATGCTTTCATCCTCGGACCAGAAATGCAGGGCGCGGGACCGGATGTCGCAGAGGATCACACCGTTCCGGAGGCTGGCGAAGTAGGGGCGCCAGTCGAGTTCGCGGAAGGCCGAGATGTTGCGGCGCACGGTCTGCGAGATCGCGCCTTCCATTTCGGTGGTGCCGGCGCCGGTCTGTGCGACGGCGGGTGCGGCAATCATGGCGGCTGCGGTGCCGGCGACAAAGGCGCGGCGGCCGATGCGGGTCTGTGTCATGGCGGGCTCCTGTCCTGCTTTAGGGATCCTGCTGTGGTGGCGGATAGCCTGCAGACGCGTCAGTTGCAAATCAAACAGGCGTCAGGACGGAGGGTGCCTGCCCAATCGGTTTGAAAGCGCCGCGCCGAATGGCTAAGGACGGGTCGTTCGAAGGGGAGACAGCGATGTTGCGACGTGATCTGATCCTCGGGTTCGTATCTCTGCCGCTTCTGGCGGGCTGTGTGGGGCGTCCGCGGATTCCGACCGGGTCGGACGGTCTGCCCATGCCGACGGTCTACCGGATCACCGACAAGGATGCCCGCGAGATTCCGTTCCGGATGCTGGAGAGCGTGAATGCGCTGCGTCAGGCATCGGGCAAGGTGCCGGTGGTGCTGGACCCTCTTCTCAACGCCGCGGCGGCGACGCATGCGCGCGACATGTCGATCCAGAACCGGCCCTGGCATTTCGGGTCGGACGGGTCTTCGCCGATCGACCGTCTGGTGCGGGTAGGCTATGCCGGGCGGCTGGTGGGCGAGGTGATTTCCGAGACGTTCGAGACGGAGAACGAGACGCTGTCGGCGTGGATGCAGGACCCTGCCACGCGCGACGTGATCCTCAACCCTGAGGCGACGCGGATGGGGCTTGCGTGGCTGCAGGAGCCCGAGGGCAAGATCTGGTGGACGATGGTGCTGGCGCGTTAGTCCCCCCTCTGGGACACGGCGCGGCGGTCAGGCGTAGATGTGGATCGGGGTGCCGGTCCGGACCATGGAGTAGATCTCTTCCATTTCGCGGTTGGAGACGGCGATGCAGCCGGCAGTCCAGTCGTCCTTGCCTTCCATCGCGCGCGGGGTGCCGTGGATGAAGATGTCGCCGCCGGGGCGGCGGCCACCCATCCGGGCGCGCAAGGAATCCCTCTGGTTGGGATAGGAGATGCCGACCGAGAGGTGGTAGCGGCTGTCGGGATTGCGGCGGTTGATCCAGTACTGGCCTTCCGGCGTGCGGCCATCGCCTTCGTGCTGCTTGTGGCCGACCGGGTTGAAGCCGAGTTCGACATTGTAGCGGGTCAGCACCTCGTCATTGTGAAGAAGCGCGAGCCTGCGGCCACCCTTGAAGGCGAGGATGCTGGTGACCTCGGGGCCGTCGTAGGTCAGAAACTTGTCGCCGCAGCCGGTGGCCAGGAGAAGGCCCCCTGCCCCGGCCGCCATTAAGCCGCGTCTGGTCAGTCTGTCCACGTTTCTTGTCCCGTTTCCGGAATTGCCTGTTGGGGGGACTTTATCGCTGAGCGAAGGGGAGTTCCAGACCTGCGCGTGGGCCGGGGGGTCAGTCCCGCGTGAAGCGGGCGGCGAGTTCGATATGGGCAGACCAGCGGAACTGGTCGACGAGGGTGACGGGGCCGGGGCGGAAGCCTGCGGCGACCAGGGTCGCGGCATCGCGGGCGAAGGTGACGGGGTTGCAGGAGACCATGGCGACCGTGCGCAGGGCGCTTTGCGCGATCTCGATCGTCTGGGCGGCGGCGCCGGCGCGGGGCGGGTCGAGCAGGGCGGCGTCGAAACGACCCAGTTCGGCGGCATCGAGCGGGCGGCGGAAGAGATCGCGCGCTTCGGTCGTCACGCGGTGCAGGCCGGGGGTTTCGCGCCAGCTGCGGTCGAGGGCTGCGAGCATGGCGGGGTCGGCTTCGACGGCGTGGACCTCGGCCGCTTCGGCAAGCGGGAGGGTGAAGGTGCCGCAGCCGGCGAAGAGGTCGGCGATGCGGCGCGCATCCCGGAGCGCCGCGCGGACAAGGGCGGTGAGGGCGGCCTGGCCATGGGCGGTGGCCTACAGGAAGGCGCCGGGCGGGGGAACGACGCGGGCGCGGCCGATCTGCTGGGCCGGCGGGGCGAGGGTGACGATGGGATCGTCGTTCCAGGTGAGGCGGGCGAGGCCATGGTCGCGGGCGATGGCGATCAGGTCCTGGCGGAGGGCCGTGTCGGGCGGGCGGGCGGCGGCGATGTGGATGTCGGCGCCGGCGAGGCTTTCGGTGACGGTGAGGGCAAGCTCCTCGGTCCGGCTGGCGGCGCGGCGGGTCAGCGCCGCGAGCGCGGGGAAGGTGGCCATGAGCGCGGGCGTGAGCAGCAGGCAGTCGGGCACGGGGACGATCATGTCCGAGGCGCGGGCGTGGAAGCCGATCAGCGTGCCGGCGCGGGTGCGGCGGGCCGAGAGGCGGGCACGGCGGCGGCTGTGCGGCGGGGAGGTGTCGGGGCCGAGGATGTCGGCCGTGATGCCCCGGGCGGCGAGGGCGCGGGCGAGGATGTCGCGTTTCCAGCCGGCGACGAAGGTATCGGAGGCGTGCTGGATGGCGCAGCCGCCGCAGGTCCGGAAGTGGCGGCAGGGCGGGGCGACGCGGTCGGGCGAGGGGGTCACGATGCGTGGGCTGCCGTCGGGGGCGAGGTCGACGGTTTCGCCCGGCAGGGTGCGCGGGATGAGCGTGCCGTCGTCAGAGCGGCCGAGGGCCTGGAGGGTGAGGGAGCGGATCTGGTGCATCTGTGGAGGTCCGGGAGAGGGGCTCTGCCCCTCGGCCCCTGCGGGGCCTCACCCCGGGATATTTGGGGGCAAAAAATGAGGGGTCAAGGGAAGGTTGCGTTCACGTGGTCGGCGGAACGTGTCATTCGGCGGCCTCGGGCCCGGCCTCGTCGGCGCGCAGGAAGCCGCCGGACTGGCGGTGCCAGTAGCGGGCATAGAGTCCGTCGCGGGCGAGAAGGCTCGTGTGGGTGCCTTGCTCGACGATGCGGCCCCGGTCGAGCACGATGATGCGGTCCATGCGCGCAATGGTGGAGAGGCGGTGGGCGATGGCGATGACGGTCTTGCCCTGCATCGCGGTGTCAAGGGCCTGCTGGATGGCGGCTTCGACTTCGCTGTCGAGCGCGGAGGTGGCCTCGTCCAGGACGAGGATGGGGGCGTCCTTGAGGATGGCGCGGGCGATGGCGATGCGCTGGCGCTGGCCGCCCGACAGTTTGACGCCGCGTTCGCCGAGATGGGCCTCGTAGCCCGTGCGGCCGCGGTGGTCGACGAGGCCCTGGATGAAGTCGTGGGCTTCGGCCTTGCGGGCGGCGGCGATGACGTCGGCATCGGTGGCGTCGGGGCGGCCGTAGCGGATGTTGTTCAGGGCCGAGCGGTTGAACATCGCGGTTTCCTGCGTGACCATGCCGATCTGGCGGCGCAGGGATTCCTGCGTCACGTCGCGCACATCCTGGCCGCCGACACGGACGGCGCCGGTTTCGGTGTCGTAGAGGCGCAGGAGGAGCGAGACGAGGGTGGACTTGCCCGCGCCGGAGGCGCC
>JBEIDZ010000160.1:0-6701 GCA_040383215.1 Paracoccaceae bacterium
CCCGTCACCGCCGCCGCCGCGGCAATCCGCGCCGCCATCTCGGCCGTATCGGCATCGGGTGTCCCGTCATGCTGGTGGTGCAGATAATGAAACTCGACATTGCAGGCATAGCCGGCCTCGAGCATCTCCATCTGCACGAAGGCCGCGATCGTCTCGACCTGATCGGGCGTGATCTCTTCCAGATAGCGGAACATGAGCCTGCGCCAGGTCCAGAACGTGTCGCGCGGGTCCGGCCCGCGCGCCGCGGTCAGCCCGGCCATCGCGCGCGGGAAGGCATGCGAATGCAGGTTCGCCGGCGCCGGCAGCAGCACCGCCCGCCGTTCGCCCCCGGCGGCCGCGCCCGCCTCGACCCGCGCGATCCGGCCATCCGGCCCGACCGTCACCGCCACATCCCGCGCCCATCCGTCGGGCAGCAGCGCCCGCTCTGCCCAGAGCTTCGTCACCTTGACACCCCGAATATGTGCAGACATATTTCTACCACACCGCTGGCCCGAGGCAAGCCGCCCGTCATGATCCTCACCAATCTCCGCCTTGCCCCCTGCGACCCCGGCCAGCCGCCGCTGATCGAAGATGCGGCCATCGCCATCGCCGACGGCCTCATCCGCTGGTGCGGCCCCCGCTCCGACCTGCCCGCAACGGGCCCTCTGCGCGATCAGGGCGGCCGGCTTGTCACGCCCGCGCTGATCGATTGTCACACCCATATCGTCCATGCCGGCCACCGCGCCGCGGAATTCGCCATGCGGCTCGAGGGTCAGAGCTATGCCGCCATCGCCGCCGCCGGGGGCGGCATCCTCTCGACCCTCGCCGCCACCCGGGCGGCATCCGTCGACAACCTCGTCGCCACGGCCCTTCCCCGCCTCGATGCGCTCCTTGCCCAAGGCGTCGCGACGGTCGAGGTCAAGTCCGGCTACGGTCTCGACCTCGACACCGAACGCCGGATGCTCCTTGCCGCGCGGCGGCTGGCCAGGCTGCGCCCCGTGAGCATCGTCACCACCTTCCTTGGCGCCCATGCCGTCCCGCCCGATGACAAGGGCCGCCCCCAGGCCTATCTCGACGAGGTCTGCCTGCCCGCCCTGCACAGCCTCGCCGCCGAGGGGCTGGTCGACCAGGTCGACGCCTTCTGCGAAACCATCGCCTTCACCCCCGATCAGGTCGCGCAGGTCTTCGCCGCGGCAAAGGCGCTGAACCTCGCGGTCAAGCTCCATGCCGAACAGCTCGCCCATACCGGCGGCACCGCCCTTGCGGCCCGCGCGGGCGCGCTCTCCGCCGACCATCTCGAATACGCAACCGCCGCCGATGCCGCGCTCATGGCCGCCGCCGGCACCGTCGCCGTGCTCCTGCCGGGTGCCTTCTACACCCTGCGCGAACCTCAGGCCCCCCCCGTTGCCGCCTTCCGCGCCCTTGGTGTGCCGATGGCGGTCGCGACAGACTGCAACCCGGGCAGTTCACCCCTCACCTCGCTCCTTCTGGCGATGAACATGGCCTGCACCCTCTTCGGCCTGACCCCGGCCGAGGCACTCCTTGGCACCACAGCCCATGCCGCCCGGGCCCTCGGCCTCTCCGACCGGGGGCGCATCGCGCCGGGACTTCGGGCCGACCTCGCCGTCTGGGACGCGGCCGACCCCGCGGAACTCGCCTACCGCATCGGCTTCAACCCGCTCGCCGCCCGCTATGTCGGGGGCATCCCGTGCTGACCCTCACCCCCTGCACCACAAGCCTCGCCACGCTCGAAACCCTCTGGCGCAGCGCCGCCCCCGCCCGGCTCGACCCCGCCGCCCGGCCGGGTGTCGAGGCTGCCGCCGCCCTCGTCCGCGCCGCCGCCGAGGGCACGGCGGCTGTCTATGGCGTCAATACCGGCTTCGGCAAGCTCGCCTCCGTCCGCATCGTCGCAACCGACACCGCGACGCTCCAGCGCAACCTCATCCTCTCGCACTGCTGCGGCGTGGGCGACCCGCTCGAAACCGCCACCACCCGCCTCATGATGGCGCTGAAGCTCCTCTCGCTCGGCCGCGGCGCCTCGGGCGTGCGGTGGGAGGTGATCGCGAGCCTCGAGGCCATGCTCGCCCGCGGCGTCACGCCGGTCGTGCCCGTGCAGGGCTCCGTCGGCGCCTCGGGCGATCTCGCGCCCCTCGCCCACATGACCGCCGTCATGATCGGCCACGGCGAGGCCCGGCTTGGCGACACGCACCTGCCGGGGGCCGAGGCGCTCGCCCGCGCCGGCATCGCGCCGCTCGCGCTCGGACCCAAGGAGGGCCTCGCCCTCATCAACGGCACGCAGTTCTCCACCGCCTGCGCGCTCGCCGCCCTCTTCGCGGCGCGGCGCAACGCGCTCTCGGCCATCGTCACCTCCGCGCTCTCGACCGACGCGATCATGGGCTCCACCGCGCCGCTCGCCCCCGAAATCCACAGCCTGCGCGGCCACCGCGGCCAGATCGCCGTCGCCGCCATGATGCGCGACCTGATGGCCGGCAGCGCCATCCGCGAAAGCCACCGCGAGGGCGACACCCGCGTGCAGGACCCCTACTGCATCCGCTGCCAGCCCCAGGTTACAGGCGCCGCGATGGACCTCATCGACTTTGCCGCCGCTACGCTCGAGACCGAAGCGAATGCCGTCACCGACAACCCCCTCGTCCTGACGTCGAGCGCCGAGATCGTCTCGGGCGGCAATTTCCACGCCGAACACGTTGCCTTCGCCGCCGACCAGATCGCGCTCGCCTTGTCCGAAATCGGCGCCATCGCCCAGCGCCGCGTCGCGCTCATGGTCGACCCCACGCTCAGCTTCGACCTGCCGCCCTTCCTCACGCCCGACCCCGGTCTCAATTCCGGCCTGATGATCGCCGAGGTCACGACCGCCGCGCTGATGAGCGAGAACAAGCACCTCGCCCATCCCTGCTCGATCGATTCGACCCCGACCTCGGCCAATCAGGAGGATCACGTTAGCATGGCCGCCCATGCCGCGCGCCGGCTTGGCAAGATGAACCAGAACCTCTCGGTCATCCTCGGCGTCGAACTCCTCTGCGCCGCGCAGGGCATCGAATTCCGCGCGCCTCTCACCACCTCGCCGCGCCTGCAGGCCGTGCTGGCCTGCATCCGTGCCGAGATCGCCCCCCTCGGGCAGGACCGCTACATGGCCCCCGATCTGGCCGCCGCGGCGCGGCTTGTCGCCTCGGGCGCGCTCGTCGCCGCGGCGGGGCTCTGATGCAGCCTGTCCGCGTCACCCGGGGCGACGGGCCCGTCATTTTCGCCATGCCCCATGCCGGTATCTGGTTGCCCAATGACATCCGCGCCCGGCTCAACGACCGGGGCCGCAAGCTCACCGATACCGACTGGCATATCGACCGCCTCTATTCCGGGCTCCTGCCCGGGGCGACCGTGGTGCAGGCGACCTTCCACCGCTACGTGATCGACGCCAACCGCCCCCCCGATGGCGCAAGCCTCTATCCCGGCCAGAACACGACCGGCCTTGTCCCCCTCACAGATTTCGACGGCCAGCCAATCTGGGACGACCCCCCCTCAGCGGCCGACATCGCCGCCCGGATCCGCGACTTTCACGCCCCCTATCACGGGGCCCTCGCGGCCGAAATCGCGCGCCTGCGCGCGATCCATGGCACTATCCTCCTCTGGGACTGCCATTCGATCCGCTCGGTCATCCCCTTCCTCTTCGACGGCCTGCTGCCCGATTTCAACATAGGCACGGCGAATGGCACCTCCTGCGCCCCAGAAATTGCACAAATCGTACTCGAAGGCTGTCAGGTCGCCCCAGACTTCACCACTGTCCTCAACGGCCGCTTCAAGGGTGGCTGGACCACGCGCCATTACGGCCGCCCCCGGGACGGGGTCCACGCGATCCAGATGGAGCTTGCCCAGGCCACCCATCTGGCCACCGAGGCGCCGCCCTTCGCCTATGACCCCGCCCGCGCCGCCCGCCTGCGGCCCATCCTCGCCGCGATCCTCGCCCGCCTCGCTGCCGTCCTGCCCTCGCTCAAGGTGACGCCATGACCGACCCCCGCCACAACATCCGCGACATCTTCCCCCCGACCGGCCCCGAGATCAGCGCGAAAAGCTGGCAGACCGAAGCGCCCCTGCGCATGCTGATGAACAACCTCCACCCCGACGTGGCCGAGAACCCGCACGAGCTTGTCGTCTACGGCGGTATCGGCCGCGCCGCGCGCACCTGGGCCGATTTCGACAGCATCATCGCCGCCCTGCGCGACCTCGAAGAGGACGAGACTTTGCTCGTCCAGTCCGGCAAGCCTGTCGGCATCTTCCGCACCCATCTGGATGCCCCGCGCGTGCTGATCGCCAATTCCAACCTCGTTCCGCACTGGGCGACCTGGGACCATTTCAACGAACTCGACCGCAAGGGCCTGGCCATGTACGGCCAGATGACGGCCGGGTCCTGGATCTACATCGGCACCCAGGGCATCGTGCAGGGCACCTACGAGACCTTTGCCGAGGCCGGGCGCCAGCATTACGGCGGCAACCTTGCGGGGCGCTGGATCCTGACCGGGGGCCTGGGCGGCATGGGCGGCGCCCAGCCGCTCGCCGCCGTCATGGCCGGCGCCTCTTGCCTCGCGGTCGAGGTCGACGAGACCCGCATCGACGCCCGCATCCGCACCCGTTACCTCGACGCCAAGGCGCATAGCCTCGACGAGGCGCTCACCATGATCGTGGACTGGACCGCAAGGGAAGAGGCGAAATCGGTGGGCCTTCTCGGCAACGCGGCCGAGGTCTTTCCCGAACTCCTTGCCCGGATGAAGGCGGGCGGCCCCCGCCCCGACATCGTCACCGACCAGACAAGCGCGCCTGACCCCCTGCACGGCTATTGCCCCGCGGGCTGGACCGTCGCCGAATGGCGCGCCCGGCAGGAGACCGCCCCCCGCGCGGTCGAAACCGCGGCCCGCGCCAGCATGAAGGCCCATGTGGCGGCCATGGTCGATTTCTGGAACGCGGGTGTCCCCACGCTCGATTACGGCAACAACATCCGCCAGGTCGCGCGCGAGGAGGGGCTCGCCAACGCCTTCGCCTTCCCGGGCTTCGTGCCCGCCTACATCCGCCCGCTCTTCTGCCGGGGCATCGGCCCCTTCCGCTGGTGCGCGCTCTCGGGCGACCCCGGGGATATCTGCAGGACCGACGCCGCGATGAAGCGGCTTTTCCCCGACAATGCCCATCTGCACCGCTGGCTTGACATGGCTGGCGAACGCATCGCCTTCCAGGGCCTGCCCGCCCGCATCTGCTGGATCGGCCTCGGCGACCGCCACCGCGCGGGTCTGATGTTCAACGAGATGGTGGCCGCCGGAGAGCTGAAGGCCCCCATCGTCATTGGGCGCGACCACCTCGATTCCGGCTCCGTCGCCAGCCCCAACCGCGAGACCGAGGCGATGGCCGACGGATCGGACGCGGTCTCCGACTGGCCCTTGCTCAATGCGCTGCTCAACACCGCCTCGGGGGCGACCTGGGTCTCGCTCCACCATGGCGGAGGGGTGGGGATGGGGTTTTCCCAGCATGCCGGGATGGTCATCGTCGCCGACGGCACCGAAGCCGCCGCGCGCCGGCTTGCCCGGGTGCTCTGGAACGACCCCGCGACGGGGGTGATGCGCCATGCCGATGCGGGCTATGCCATCGCGCGGGACTGCGCGGCCGAACATGGCCTCCGCCTGCCGGGCATCCCGGGCTGAGAGGGCGAAAGGGGGGCTCTGCCCCCCGCCCTGCGGCCTCCCGCCCCGAGATATTCGGAGACAGAAGTTGGGGCGCTGGCGGCCTCAGACTTCCTCGATCCGGATCACGACCGGGCGCGAAGCGACCACGCCCGTTTCGTCAAACCCCGCCAGCGCCTCGTCGAGCGCGGCCCGCGTCGTCTTGTGCGTGACGATCAGCACTGGCGCGGTCGCATCGTCATGGCCATACTGCCGCATCCGGTCGATTGAGATGCCGCTGTCGCCCAGCACGCGTGCGACCTTTGCCAGTGCACCGGGTTTGTCGACCAGCGCCATCCGCAGGTAAAAGGGGGCCGCGACAGCCGCGCGCGCTGGGCGCACCGCGCGCAACGTCGCGGCGGGTTGGCCGAAAGTCGCCAGCCGTGACCCCCGCGCGATGTCGATCACATCCGACATCACCGCGCTCGCCGTCGGCCCCGACCCCGCGCCCGCGCCGCGCAGCACGATCTGCCCGACCGAGTCGCCTTCGAGCAGGACCATGTTCGTCCCGCCCTGCAACTGCCCGAGTGGCGAGGTCGCGGGCACCAGGCAGGGCGACATCCGCTGTTCCAGCCCCCTCCCTGTCATCTGCGCGACACCTAAAAGCTTGATCCGATAGCCCATGTCAGCCGCCTGGCGGATATCCTCGATGGTCACCGACCCGATCCCTTCAAGATCGACGCCCGCGAAATCCACCTTCGTGCCAAAGGCGATGGCGGCCAGTAGCGAAAGCTTGTGCCCCGCATCGATCCCGCCTACGTCAAGGTTCGGGTCGGCCTCGAGATACCCAAGCGCACGCGCTTCCTCGAAGACGGTCTCGTAGGGCAGTCCTGCACTTTCCATTCGGGTCAGGATGTAGTTGCAGGTCCCGTTCATCACGCCCATTACCCGCTGGATCTCGTTTCCGGCAAGCCCCTCGGTCAGCGCCTTGATCACCGGGATGCCGCCGGCCACTGCCGCCTCGAACCGGATGAGCCGCCCCCTCGCCTCGGCGGCCAGCGCCAG
>JBEIDZ010000161.1:0-6695 GCA_040383215.1 Paracoccaceae bacterium
AAGGCACTGTCATCCGAGGCGAGGAAGGCCGCAAGGCCCGCGATTTCCTCGGGCGTGCCGAAGCGGCCGGCGGGCTGGCGGTCGATGAAGAACTTCATCGCCTGTTCGGCGCTGCCCATCCGGGCGGCCAGATCCTCGATCCGGGCGCGCAGCGAGGGCGAATCGACCGTGCCGGGGCAGATCGCATTGGCGCGGATGCGGTGGGAGAGGTAGTCGGCCGCGACTGCCTTGGTCAGGCCGATCACGCCGGCCTTGGCCGCGCCATAGGCCGCGCGTTTGGGGAATCCCTTCACCGAAGAGGCGAGCGAGGCGATGGTGATGATGCTGCCGCCATCGGCCTTCATCCGGGGGATGGCCTGGCCGAGGACGTGGTAGGCGCTGTCGAGCGTGATCGTCATCGAGCGGCGCCAGTCTTCGGGGCTGCACTCCTCGATCGTGCCCTGGTGGACATAGCCCACGGCATGGACGAGGACGTCGATCCGGGTGAAGCCCGCGAAGTAGCGGGCGACGGCGGACAGGTCGGTCGCGTCGAGCGCGGCGCGGCCCGTGGCGTCCAGGGTGGCAAGGGGAGTGGGGTCGAGGTCGCTGGCATGCAGCTCGGCGCCTTCGGCGGCGAGCCGTTCGGCGATGGCACGGCCGATGCCCTGGCCGGCGGCGGTCACGACCACGATGCGGCCGGCAAGGCGGCCCGGGACTGGCTGCAACATGGGTTCTCCTGTCATGGGGCGGCGGCGAAGCGCGGCTCGGGCTGGCCCCGGACGCCGGGGCGCAGGGCGAAGAGCCCGCCTTCCTGCGGATGGGCGGCGAGGTGGTCGGGCGTCATCGTGAAGCGGGCGGAGGTGACAAAGAGCGTGTCGAGCGCGGGGCCGCCGAAGGTGCAGCTGGTCGGCCAGGAGCAGGGAAGCTCCACCACGCGGTCGAGCGTGCCGTCGGGGAGCGTGCGGGTCACCGCGGCGCCGCCGACGACGCGGCAGGTCCAGACCGCGCCTTCGGCATCGCGGCAGGACCCGTCGGGCAGGCCGCGCGTGACGGGCGGGCCAAAGGCTGCGCGCGCGCCGAGCATCCCCTCGGGCGTCACGTCATAGGCGTAGAGCGCGTTGGCGAGCGTGTCGGCGGTGACGAAACGGCCGTCGTCGAGCCAGACCATGGTGTTGGTGATGCCGAAGCGGTCCTCGCTCAGCCGCGTCACGGTGCCGTCGGGGGCGATGCGGTAGAGCGCGCCGGTCGTGCCGGCCTGCGCCATCGGGCTGCCGTCGGGGGCGAGGTTGTTGGACATGGTGCCGACCCAGAAGGAGCCGTCGGGGGCGACGCGGCCTTCGTTCAGGCGGTTCTGCGGCAGGTCGGGTTCGGGCGTGGCGAGCGGGTGGAAGGGTCCGCCCCAGTCCCAGAGGACGACATCGCGGGTGCGGCCGAGGATCGCGCCGCCATCCGTGCGAAGGCCGATCGAGGTGGGAAAGAAGCCCAGTGGCCAGAGGCGGTGGTCGCCCGTGGCGGGGTCGAGCCGGTGGATGCGGCGCCCGCCGATATCGACCCAGGCGAGCGTGCCGGTGCGGTCGTCCCAGACGATGCTTTCGCCCACCAGGTCCTGTGCCGGGATCACGAGTTCGGCCTGTGTCATGGCGGTCCCTGTCCTCTGTTCGGCCCGGTGCGCAGCATTGCCGCGCGGCCCCGGGGGATCAAGCGCAAACGGCGGGGTTCAGCGGTTGGCGCGCGCGAGCAGCGCCACGGCAAGCAGGCCGACGAGGGTGATCGTCAGCGCGGCGGGGGCGGCGCCGGCGATATCCTCGAGCCGGGCCCGGGCATGGACGCGGGTGGCCAGCGTTTCGTATCCGAAGGGGCGCAGGATCAGGGTTGCGGGCAGTTCCTTGACGCAGTCGACGAAGACGAGCAGGAGCGCCGAGCCGATGGAAGCGCGCATCAGCGGCAGATGCACGGCGCGCAGCGTCTGGCCGGCGGTGCGGCCGAGCGAGCGGGCGGCCATCGGCAGGGTCAGCGGGATGCGGCCGAGCGCGCCGTCGGCCGCGCCCTGGGCGATGGCAAAGAAGCGCACGACATAGGCGATGATCAGTGCGGCGGTGCTGCCGGTCAGGATCAGGCCGGGGTCGTGGCCGGTCGCGGCGACGACGGCGTCGGCCAGCGCGTTGTCGAAGGCGGCGAGCGGGATCAGGATGCCGATCCCGAGCACGGCGCCCGGTGCGGCATAGCCGATGGAGGTCACGGGCAGCAGGAGGAGCGGCAGGCGGTGGCCCGAGAGGCGGGTGCCATAGACCATGAAGAGGCCGAGGACGACGGTGACGAGGGCCGCGATCGCGCCCACGCCGAGGCTGTGCAGGAGCGCGCGGGCAAGGCCGGGTTCGACCCAGGCGCTGGCATCGAGGGCATGGCCGAGCAGGACGCCGACCGGCAGCAGAAACCCCCAGGCGAAGGGGATGAGGCAGGCGAGGGTGGCGAGCGCCCCCTGCCAGCCGGTGAGCCGGACCGGGACGACCGGTCTGATCCCGCGCCCCGCGCCGGCATGGCGCAGGCGGCGGCGGTTGATCTTTTCCAGCGTGACGAGCAGGACGATGAGGCCGAGCGTGACCGTCGCAAGCTGGGCCGCGCCGCCAAGATTGCCGGCCTGGAGCCAGACGCTGAAGATGCCGGTGGTGAGCGTCTGGACGGCGAAATGTTCGACCGCGCCGAAATCGGCGACGGTTTCCATCATCGCGATGGCAACGCCGGCCGCGATGGCGGGCCGGGCGAGCGGCAGGCCCACCCGCCAGAAGCGCGCGACGGGGCCTGCGCCAAGCGCGCGGGCGACGTCATGGGCGGCGGCAGACTGTTCGCGGAAGGCCGCCCGCGCCAGCAGATAGACATAGGGGAACAGCGCCCCGGAGAGCACGAGGATTGCAGCCGTCCGCGTGCGGATGGCCGGGAAGAGGTAGTCATCCGCACTGTCCCATCCGAAGGCCGCCCTGAGCGCGCCTTGCACCGGTCCGGCATATTCGAGGAAATCGGCCAGCGCATAGGCGGCGACATAGGCGGGGACCGCGAGGGGCAGAAGCAGCGCCCATTGCAGCACGGCCCGGCCGGGAAAGCTGTACTGGACCACGAGCCAGGCGGTCAGGGTTCCGGCGGCCGCCGTGAGGAGGCCGACGCCTGCCATCAGCAGCAGCGTGTTGCCGAGGTAGCGGGGCAGGGTGGTGGCGATCAGGTGCGGCCAGATGTTTTCGGTCGGCTGGAAGGCCAGCCAGAGCACCGCCAGCACCGGCAAGAGCACAAGCCCCGCGATCAGCACGGCCCCGGCCGACCATCCGTCGGGCCAGGGGGGCTGGCGAAAAACCTGAGTGGTTCTGTCGGACATGCGCCCGTCTAGCGCAAAGCGGTTTGCCTGTCGAGGTGGGAGAGGGTAACGTCATCTGCCGGCAGGTTGGCGTGGGCCGCCCGGGGCTGATGTCGGGGCTGATGTCGGGGCGGGCAGGAGGGCACGGGTCGGGCGGGACTATGCAGGTCGTCTTCCACATCGGGGCGAATACGACGGAGGCCGACCGGCTGTTGCGCGCGCTTGGCCGGAATGCGGAGGCGCTGCGTCAGGACGGGTTCTGCATCCCCGACCCTGCCCATTACCGCAAGCAGCTGCAGGAGGCGGTGGCGGGGCCGGCCGGGGAGGGGGGCACGGGGCAGGTGCCGCCGGTGCAGGTCCGGGACCGGCTGCTGGCCGAGACGCCGGGCGGGCCTGCGGCCCGGCGGATGATCCTGTGCAATCCGGCGTTCCTGGCGTGGAACCGCTGGGTGCTGGCACGGGGCGTGTTTTATCCCCGGGCAGCGTCCAAGGTGGCGGCGCTGGGGCAGGTCTTTCCCGGCGACGGGATCGAGTTGTTCCTGGGGCTGCGCAATCCGGCGACCTTTGTGCCGGCGATCTGGCGGCTGTCGGACATGAGCTGGGACGAGCTGACCCGCGGCTACGATCCGCTGGCCGCGAAATGGTCCGACGTTGTCGCGCGCATCCGCGAGGGAGCCCCGGGCGCGCGAATCTGCGTGTGGTGCAACGAGGACCTGATCTTCATCTGGGGCACGCTGCTGCGCCGCATGGCCGGGGTCGCGGCGGAGCGGCCGATGCTGGGCGACCATGATCTGCTGGCCGGCGTGGTGTCGCCCGAGGGACTGCAGCGATTCCTGTCGCACAGGGCCGCCCACCCGGGCGACAGCGAAGGGCAGATCCGCGCGCTGATCGGCGATGTCCTGAGCCGGCATGTGCTGCCGGACGCGGTGGAGGAGGAGGTCGATGCGCCCGGCTGGGATGCGCCGCTGGTCAAGGCGATCACCCGCGCCTATGACGCGGATGTGGCGCGGATCGCCCGCATGCCCGGCGTCGAGTTCATCGCGCCGTGACCGCGGCCGGCCCTGCCGGCCGTGGCACCCCGGCGGCTATAGCAGGTCGATCACGATGCGCTTCAGCTTTCCGGTGAAGTCGAAGGGCACGTCGTAGGACTGGTCGACCGGCGTGCCGGTATCGGAGCCGAAGTCGAGCGTTTCCTCGGTCGAGAAGCGCAGCGGCGTTGTGATCTCGACCCTGCCGGTGGCATAGACCGTGTCGCCCACCCGGACCGTGGCAACCCCACCCTTGCCCATGCCGCCGCCGTCATAGGCGAAATCCATGACGAGTGTCTGCGGTCCTTCGGGCAAGGCAGTCTCGCTTTCGAAGCGGAAGTTCGTGCCATCGCCGAATGTGTAGCTGAACACGGGCTTGCCATCGTCCAGATACAGGGACCAGCCACCGAAGATGCCGCCTTGCGTCGCGATCACACCGGACTCGCTGGCGGCGATGTCGATGTCTGCGGTCAGGGTCCAGCTGCGGTTCTTGACGTTCGGAGCGGCCCCTTCCGGAATGCGGGTCAGACCGTCGCGGAAGGTGAAGGAGGTCCGGTCCCCGGTCAGGCTGGGGCGGTTCTCTTCGCCGAACCGCTCGACGGCGGAACTGTCGATGGGCAGGACGTTGTAGCGTGCCGCTTCGGCATAGAAACGCACCTGCATTTCGCGCAGCTTCTCGGGCATGTCGGCGGCCAGATTCACCGCCTGCGAGAAGTCTTCGTCGATGTTGTAAAGCTCCCATGGGCCGGTCAACACGTCCATGTCCGTGCCGGACGGCTCCCACGGCAGGCGCTGCGGCGTGGTCGAGGCAAACCAGCCGTCATGGTAGATGCCCGCATTGCCGAAGATCTCGAAATACTGCGTGGTCCGGCGGTCGGGGCCGGCCGCGTCGTCAAAGCTGTACATCATGCTGACACCCTCGATGGGGCGCTGAGTGTAACCGTTCACCGACACGGGCTGCGGCAGGCGGGCCGCGTCGAGGATGGTGGGGGCGATGTCGATCACATGGTGGAACTGCGACCGGATCTCGCCCTGTGCGTCGATCCCGGCTGGCCAGGAAACCACCATGCCGTTGCGGGTTCCGCCAAAGTGGCTTGCAACCTGCTTGGTCCACTGGAAGGGGGCGTTCATCGCCCAGGCCCAGGGAACGGGGTAGAGGGGAGATGACGTCCAGCTGCCAAGCTCGTCTTCGTGTTCGATCATGTAATCCAGGCTGTTCCGGGTCAGCGACAGGATCGTGGAATCGTTGAACTGCCCTTCGAGCGTGCCTTCCCCGCTGCCGCCGTTGTCGCCTACGATGTAGATGACCATCGTGTTGTCGCCGAGGCCCATGTCGTCGATGGCATCAAGCACGCGGCCCACGTTGTAGTCGGCTTGGGCAAGGTTCGCGGCGGCCACCTCCATGAAGGTTGTCCAGAGTTGCTGTTCTTCGGGTGTCCCTTCGTCCCAGGCGGGCATGGCATCGGGGCGCGGCGTCAGGAGCGTGCCTTCGGGGATGATGCCCATGGCGAGCTGGCGTTCGTAGGTTTCCTGACGGACCACGTCCCATCCTGCATCGAACTGGCCGTCGAACCTGGCGATCCATTCGGGTGTCGCATGCTGCGGGGCGTGCATGGCCGCGGTCGCATAGTAGAGGAAGAACGGCTTGTCCGGGGCGACAGCGTGCTGCATCTGCACCCAGCGGATTGCCTGATCGGCCAGGTCGAAGTCCATGTTGTAGTCGGGGTTGCCCAGGTAGGGCTCGATCGGCGTCGTCCCGTCGAACAGGGCCGGTCGCCAGTTGTTGGCAAGGCCACCAAGGAATCCGTAGAACTTTTCAAAGCCCAGGCCTGTCGGCCAGCGATCGAACGGGCCTGCCGCACTCGACTCCCAATCCGGCAGGTTGTGGTTCTTGCCGAACCAGGATGTGTTGTAGCCATTCAGACGCAGCATCTCTGCAATGGTCGCGGTGTCGCCGCCCAGCAGGGAGTCATAACCCGGATAGCCGGTCGCCATCTCCATCACTGCACCGGTATGTGCGGAATGGTGGTTTCTCCCGGTGATCAGCGCGGCCCGAGTCGGGGAACAGACTGCCGTCGTATGAAACCGGTTATAACGTAGGCCCTCCGCGGCAAGCTGGTCCAGCGTCGGGGTGGCGATGGGGCCGCCAAAGGTCGACGCCGCGCCGAAGCCCACGTCATCAAGAAGGATCAGCACAACGTTCGGGGCGCCTTCGGGTGCCGTCACGGCCAGTGGGAACGCGGGGGTGGATTCGGTCGCGCGCAGCCCGATGTTGCCGGCGAAGGGCCCGGTCGGGACCGGCAGGACCGACCGGTCGGTGACCGGCGGGGGCGCAGTCTCCTGCG
>JBEIDZ010000162.1:0-6657 GCA_040383215.1 Paracoccaceae bacterium
ATCCGGCGCACCTGGTCGCGGTCCAGCAGTTCGGCATCCGCGCCGTTCATGATCCTCGCATTGCCGCGCCGGGTGAAGGCGTCGCGCTGGGCATCGGTATGGATCAGGTTGATGATCCCACGCTGACTGACCATCGCGTTGTAGTTGAAGTCCTGCTCCAGCCCCTCCCAGAGCCTCAGACTGAATTCATAGAAGGGCTCGTTCCCGTCGAGGAGATAGTTTGACCGGATGATCGTGGTGTTCCGCCCCACGTTGCCTGAGCCGAGATAGCTCTTCTCGAGCACCGCGATGCGGGCCTGACCGAATTCCCGGGCGAGGTAATAGGCCGTGGCGAGACCGTGCCCGCCGCCGCCGACGATCACATAGTCATAGTCAGCCTGGGGCGCGGGGTCGCGCCAGACCGGCTGCCAGCCCCGGTGGCCCGAGAGGGCCTCCATGATCACCCTGAAGCCGGAATACCGCATCCTGCGCCGCCTTTCCTGTCCCTTCGGACGTAGCAATCCGGGCGTCTGCGCGCTGTCGGTTTTCGCCATGACCCGCACGCTTTTCGCCATGCCATTGCGGCGGGATCAGCCGGCGTCGGTCTGTCTGCGATGGTCCCAGACCGTGCGGCGGATGCGGGCCGTCTTGTAGGCGTCCAGCATCGCCATCGCCCAGACGAAGAGCGCGCCCGACACCTTGCCGACGAAGGACACGTCCGGGGCCGCTGTCTTGAGCGTGAAAGCGCCCAGCAGGACGGCAAAGCCGGCGAAGGCCAGACCGCGCAGCGGCTGGCGGTTCAGGACCTGACCCATGCCCGGCAGGACCGTGGCCACGGCGAGCACCAGATAGGGATGGATCGGCGGCTTCATGTCGTCTCTCCTGCCCAGAGAAGAAGATCGTCGCGCAGAGCCGCGAGCCTGTCCAAGAGCGGCGCGATCCGGTCGGGATCCAGCGGGGTCATTCCCATTTCGGCATCACGGAAGATCAGATAGCGGCCGCGATCGGCCTCTTCGGCCAGGATCACGATCCGCAGGCCTTTGGGCGAGATCAGGAGTTCCTTGATCCGGTCATCGGCGAAAAGGTCGGCATGGCGCCGGACCAGCGCCTCGGGCGGCACGGCGGCGGCGTTGTCGCTGCGGAGGGCAACCGAGGCTGGCAGAAAGTCCGGGGCCGGCAGGCTGTGCGGGAGGGTCGCGAAGCGCGAGAAGGGTTCCTGCCCCGACGGCCGTGCCATCAGGTCGAGATCGGCACGGACCGGCATCGGCGCGGGCAGGCTGACCATGACCCAGAGCGCCGGCAGCTTGCGGAAGGTCAGGCTGTCGGGAATGGCCTGAAGGTCGAAGGACAGCCCCTTCCGGCGCCCGGTCATGCGGGGGAACCCGCTTGGCTGGATTCTGGTCTCGCCGCTGTCGAACAGGGGTTTCAGCGGATCGAAATAGCGCGCACGCGCATCCCTGGCGACGCGGGAGGCGCGAAAGATGTACCAGGCCGTCCAGAGCAGGAGCGCACCGGCGGCGAGGGCAAGGGCGATGGCGGAAGCTGTGGGCATCTGCGGGAAGCTGCGGCAAACGGCCCGCCCCTGACAGGGACGGGCCGCCCGCAGGTCATTGGCCCGGACTCAGTAACCCCTGGGCTTCGGCCAGGGCATGGTGAACTGCGCGCCCCGGTTGACGAAGCGGTACCGCCAGAAGTGGAACCACAGCGACACCACGATGTAGAACCCGATCATGGCCACAAGCTGTGTCCCGTAGCCGAGGAACACCGCGACGAAGGTCACCGCGCAGAGCAGGATCAGCGAATAGGCCGGCAGCGGGTGCAGCGGATGTTCGTAGCCGCGCTTGATCGAGTTCAGCGGCCACTTCCGCCGGAACAGGATCATGTTCAGCGGCATGAAGGTATAGCCCAGAAGGCCCGACAGGATCGAGAAGGTGATGACCTGGTCGAGCGGCGCGCCCAGCGCGAAGATGAGCGCGATGGGCACCAGGAACAGGATCGCACGGTAGGGCGTGCGGAACCGCGGATGCACCGCGCCGAACCAGCCGGGCAGGTACTTGTCGCGCCCCATCGCGAACCAGGCGCGGCTGGCGTCGTTGATGCAGCCATTGGCCGAGGCGAGCGTGGCGAAGAGCGTGCCAAAGCCCAGGAGCCAGATCAGCCCGGTCGACCCCGACAGGCGCGCGGTGTCAAAGAGCGGTGCCACCGAACCGTTCACGCCGTCGCCCAGGAATTCGGCGGGCAGGACACCGGTGCAGATGTACCAGGTCAGGGTCGCTGCGATCAGCAGCGTCATGATCCCCGTCAGCGTGCCGAAGGGCAGCGCCCGCGCGGGTGATCGCACCTCCTCGGCCGCCTGTGTGGTGCCCTCGATCCCGAGATAGAACCACAGGCCGAAATGCATGGCCGCGAGGATCCCGATCCAGCCATATGGCAGTTCATGCCCTTCGAAAAGCGCGGCATGGTCCATGATCCCTTCGCCGACGATCCCGGACGTGGCCAGGAACAGCACGAGGATGGCCATGAAGGCAAAGGCGGTGATGACAAGGTTGAAGATCAGCGTCGCAAGCACCCCGCGATAGTTGAGCCAGGCCAGGAACATGATGACGAGAACAATGAACGGTCTCTGGTCCAGCGCCGCTTCGTGCCCCGTCATCCCGGCCACGACCGAGAACAGATAGCCTGCCGTGATGGCATTGCCGGCCTCGAGCATGGTGTAGGCGAAGACGAGATAGAGCCCGACGTTGAAGGCCATCAGCGGGCCGACGATGTGCTTGGCCTGGGTGTACTGTCCGCCAGCCGAGGCGACGGTCGATGTCACCTCGCTGTCGATCATGGCCACGCAGGTATAGAGGATGCCGGCGAACCAGCAGGCGATCAGCGCGGCATAGGCGCCGCCTTTGCCGACCGCGAAGTTCCATCCCATGTATTCGCCCACAAGGACGATGCCCACGCCCAGGGCCCAGACATGGGCTGGCCCGAGCACCCGCAGAAGACCGACCTTGACGCCATGCGGCCCCATTCCGTCCGCCTGCTGCGAGGCGATGTCGAAGTTGCTCATCGTCTCACACCTTGTGTTCTTCGGCCATGGCCTCGAGCTCGCCCTCGCGGGACGAGGTCAGGACCTCTTCGGGATAGGACCGGTCGGTCTTGAGCCAGTCGACCACCATGTAGAGGCCGAAAAGCGCCGAGGCTGCCCAGGCCGCGTATTCCAGGATATTCCAAAGTGCCATTGCCGCCCCCTATTTCCCGCCGAACTTCTCTGCGATCACCTCGCGGTACTCGGATTCCGAAAACCGCAGGATCAGCGCGTAGTAGAGAACGATGATCACGATCATCAGCACAAGCGCACCGGTCGAGAACGAGTAGTCGAAGCGCGCAAGGATCAGGTCGTGGGCGGTTTCGGGCGTGTAGCCCAGCGCCTCGTATTTGGACGCTTGGGCAGCGTTCTGGCCGAGGCTTTCCCAGGTCGGGTTCGCGACCGGCGCGACCACTTCCTTGGCGGCGCCCGCAAGACCGAACCAGAGCGGCACGAAGAGCGCGCCCACGGTCAGCACGACCAGCACCGCGACATCGATGAACTGGCTGACCATTCCCTGTCTGGGAGGTTGGTAATGTGCCATCGCTTACCCCCTGTTCCGGCGGGATTCATCAAGAAACTTGATGTCGAGCCCGTACATGAAGTCGCGGTCCTCGCGGTAATGCCGCAGCATCGCCAGGATCGCCGCCGTGTTGTAGATCAGCACGATCGCCCCGCCGATCAGCAGCAAGAGCCGTGCCGCCCCCGAAGGCGCAAGGTCCCACGTGGCCCAGGCCACGAAGATCATTGCAAAGCAAAGTCCGATCACGAAGGCCCAAGCCACAGCGACATCCCGCTTGTGCATGGCCTCGATCCTCTGACGCATGTCAGCCAAGTCTTCCTCCCTCGAGCCCGGTTGCTGCCGGTGGGTGGCGCGGCTCGGACGCCATTTTTATGCCCGGCAAATTTTTTTCTGTAGGGGAAACCGGCGTCGCTTCCGTGTCAAGAAAAACCTTGCGATGAGGGGAAAGACCATCCGCGTTTTCCTTAGTGGCGAAAAAGTTTCTTGCCAGTTGAAGGCTTGCTGCGAGGGTGCTAGCCTTTCATTCAATCACAGGAGGAGGCGAATCCATGTGCGGCATCGTCGGGCTGTTTCTCAAGGATCCGGGTCTCGAACCCAGACTCGGTGCCATGCTCACGGACATGCTGATCACGATGACCGACCGGGGTCCTGACTCGGCCGGGATCGCGATCTATTCCGGAGCGCAGGACGGGCTGGGCAAGATCACGGTCCAGTCCAGCACGCCGGAACAGGATTTCAGCGATCTTGACGCCGACCTGCACGAGGCGATCGGCCAGCCGGTCGCCCTGCTGGTCAAGTCGAGCCATGCCGTGATCGAGGTGCCGCTGGACCAGATCGAGGCGGCACGCAGCGCTCTTGCGCACCTCCGTCCTTCGGTCAAGGTGATGAGCGTCGGGGATTCCATCGAGATCTTCAAGGAGGTCGGCCTGCCGCGTGACGTCGCCGCCCGCTTCGACCTTGCCCGGATGAAGGGAACCCACGGCATCGGCCACACGCGGATGGCCACCGAAAGCGCCGTGACCACGATGGGCGCGCATCCGTTCTCGACCGGCGCCGACCAGTGTCTGGTCCACAACGGGTCGCTGTCGAACCACAACAATGTGCGCCGCGAACTGCGCCGTCTGGGCATGACCTTCGAGACCGAGAACGATACCGAGGTCGCGGCCGCCTTCATCAGCCAGAAGCTGAAGGAAGGCGAACCGCTGGGCGAGGCGCTCGAATCGACGCTGACCGACCTTGACGGCTTTTTCACCTTCGTCGTGGGCACGCGCAACGGATTTGGCGTCGTGCGCGACCCCATCGCCTGCAAGCCCGCGGTGATGGCCGAGACCGACGAATATGTGGCCTTCGGGTCAGAATACCGCGCGCTGGTGAACCTGCCGGGGATCGAGAATGCCCGGGTCTGGGAGCCGGAACCCGCCACCGTCTATTTCTGGGAGCGTTGACGGAATGCAGACCTTCGATCTGGGAAAGGAAGGCCTCCGGGCGCTCAATTCCGCGCTGCATGCCCTGAAGGGTCAGACCAACATGACCGACTGGGAAGTGGTGAACCCCAAGGGAGCGCATGCCATCGCGGCGGGGGTGGATGCGCCTGTCGACATCACCGTGCGCGGGTCGACCGGTTACTATTGCGCGGGGATGAACAAGCAGGCGACGATCCGGATCAAGGGCTCGGCCGGCCCTGGCGTGGCCGAGAACATGATGTCGGGCACGGTCATCATCGACGGCGACGCCTCGCAATATGCCGGGGCGACGGGCCGCGGCGGGCTTCTGGTGATCAAGGGCAATGCAAGTTCGCGCTGCGGCATCTCCATGAAGGGGATCGACATTGTCGTGCACGGCAATATCGGCCATATGTCGGCCTTCATGGCGCAGTCGGGCAACCTTGTCGTGCTTGGAAATGCCGGCGAGGCGCTGGGGGACAGCCTCTACGAGGCGCGCATCTTCGTGCGCGGCAAGGTCAAGTCGCTGGGCGCGGACTGCATCGAGAAGGAGATGCGGCCCGAGCATTACGCCCTTCTCGAGGACCTTCTGAGGCGGGGCGAGGCGGACAGCAGGGCAAAGCCCGAAGAGTTCCGCCGTTACGGTTCGGCCCGCAAGCTTTACAACTTCAACATCGACAACGCGTCGGCGTATTGAGGCGGAAGAATGACCGATTTCCCGAAAACCCCGCCCCGTTTCTCGGCCACCTTCACGCCGGCGGTCAACGCCGAAATCCGTCGCGCCGCAGCCTCTGGCATCTATGACATCCGCGGCGGCGGGACCAAGCGCCACCTGCCGCATTTCGACGACCTGCTGTTCCTTGGTGCCTCGATCAGCCGGTACCCGCTGGAAGGCTACCGCGAGAAATGCGCAACCGACGTCTGGCTTGGCACGCGGCATGCCAGGAAACCGATCCACCTCGATATCCCGATCACCATCGCGGGGATGTCCTTCGGCGCATTGTCTGGCCCGGCCAAGGAGGCGCTCGGCCGCGGGGCATCGGCGGCGGGCACATCGACCACCACCGGCGACGGCGGGATGACCGAAGAGGAACGCGGGCATTCCAGGACGCTGGTCTATCAGTACCTGCCCAGCCGCTATGGCATGAACCCCGACGATCTGCGCCGCTGTGACGCGATCGAGGTCGTGGTGGGCCAGGGGGCCAAGCCCGGCGGGGGCGGGATGCTTCTGGGCCAGAAGATCAGCGACCGTGTCGCGAACATGCGCAACCTGCCCAAGGGGATCGACCAGCGTTCCGCCTGCCGCCACCCGGACTGGACCGGCCCGGACGATCTGGAAATCAAGATTCACGAATTGCGCGAGATCACCGACTGGGAAAAACCGATCTATGTGAAGGTCGGTGGCGCGCGGCCCTATTACGACACGGCGCTGGCCGTGAAGGCCGGGGCGGATGTGGTCGTCGTGGACGGGATGCAGGGCGGCACGGCCGCGACGCAGGATGTCTTCATCGAACATGTCGGCATGCCGATCCTGGCCTGCATCCCCCAGGCCGTGAAGGCGCTGCAAGACCTTGGCATGCATCGCAAGGTGCAACTCATCGTCTCGGGCGGCATCCGTTCGGGCGCCGATGTGGCCA
>JBEIDZ010000163.1:0-6618 GCA_040383215.1 Paracoccaceae bacterium
ATCGGCCCCGGTCAGAAGCGGCTTGGCAAACTCCACATACCAGTCGCAGACCACGCCCCAGACAAAGGCGTAAAGCGCCTGCGCCGCCTCGTTGAAGCGGAAGGCGCCCAGTGCCGCATCCACCTCCTCGCGCAGGCGGCCGACCTCGCCGATGATCCAGCGGTTGACGGTCGCCCTCGCCCCCGGCACGCCGTCGCCCCGGTCCTCTGCAAAGACGCCGTTCATCTCGGCAAAGCGGCAGGCATTCCAGAGCTTGGTGCCAAAGTTGCGGTTGCCCCTGATCCGCTCGGTCGACAGCTTCGGCATCCCGCCAAGCACGGCCAGTTGCGCCAGAGAGAACCGCAGCGCATCCGTCCCGAATTCCGCGATCACTTCCAGCGGGTCGATGACGTTGCCCTTCGTCTTCGACATCTTCTCGCCCTTCTCGTCGCGGACGAGCCCGTGCAGATAGACGGTGCGGAACGGCACCTCGCCCACCACGGCCAGCTGCATCATCATCATCCGCGCGACCCAGAAGAACAGGATATCCTGCCCCGTCACCAGGACCGAGGTCGGGAAGTACTTCTGAAATTCCGGCGTCTTCTCCGGCCAGCCCAAGGTCCCGATCGGCCAGAGCCCCGAGGAGAACCAGGTGTCAAGGACGTCGGGATCGCGGTGAATCGCGTATTGAATGCGACCATTCTTCCGGCAGGCAGTCATAAAGGTCAGCCTAAAGGCTTCTTTAAAGAGCTCCGGATCATCAGTGATAGAAACGACTTGGCCGGTTCTCGGATCTAGACAGTTTCGCGAATCTTCTCTTCGCACCCGCTCTGCAGCAGCAATATCAAACGGAAAAACATCAACCGTGTTAGGTGATACACCAAACACACTTGCAATCTTTTCACGCGCGAGATTGACAGCTTCACCATCTGTAGCCGCACAAAACCAGAAGTCGGGATTTGTCCGGTTGCCGCGGTCAAGAGGGTCTCCCGTTACCGTGCTAACGAAGACTTTCTCACCAGACTTCGTTTGAAGTCCGGAGTCCGTAATCTCCAGCCCATACCACACCGGGATCTGATGCCCCCACCAGAGCTGGCGCGAGATGCACCAGGGCTCGATATTCTCGAGCCAGTGGAAATAGGTCTTCTCCCCGCTCTCGGGGAGGATGACCGTGTCGCCCTTGCGCACGGCCTCCAGCGCGGGCCCCACGATCTGTGCGGTATCGACAAACCACTGATCCGTCAGCATCGGCTCGATCACGACCTTTGACCGGTCGCCGAAGGGCTGCATGATCGGCTTCGCCTCGACCCCGCTCATCAACCCTTCCGCTTCGATATCGGCCACCACGCGCCGGCGCGCCTCGAACCGGTCCAGCCCGCGATATGCCTCGGGCACCAGGTTCAGCGCGTCGACCTCGGCCTCGCCCGCCACTGCGCCGGCCGCAATCTCGCGCGCCCGCGCCGCAGCCTCGGCATAAGGCAGACCGTCGGCGCGCAGCGCACCCTTCGTGTCCATCAGCCGGTAACAGGGAATCCCGTTGCGCCGCGCCACCGCATGGTCGTTGAAATCATGCGCCCCGGTAATCTTGACCGCGCCCGACCCGAAGGCCGGATCGGGATACTCGTCCGTGATGATCGGGATCAGCCGCCGATGCTCCTTCGGCCCGACGGGGATCTCGCACAGCATCCCCACGATCGGCGCATAGCGCGCGTCCGACGGATGCACCGCCACTGCCCCGTCGCCCAGCATCGTCTCGGGCCGCGTCGTGGCAATGGAGATATAGTCGCGCACCTCGTCGACCACGACCCGCCCCTCGCCGTCCTTCTCGACATGCCGATAGGTGGCCCCCCCGGCGAGCGGATAGCGGAAATGCCACATATGCCCCGCGACCTCGATATTCTCGACCTCGAGGTCGGAAATCGCCGTCTCGAAATGCGGGTCCCAGTTCACCAGCCGCTTGCCGCGGTAGATCAGCCCCTTGCGGTACATGTCGACAAAGACGCGGATCACCGCCGCGTGGAACTTGCGCGCCTCGCCCGCCGGCGCCCCCGGCGCCCCCGACATGGTAAAGGCATTGCGCTCCCAGTCGCAGGAGGCGCCCAGCCGCTTGAGCTGGTTGACGATGGTGCCGCCGCTTTCGGCCTTCCATTCCCAGACCTTGCGCAGAAACGCCTCGCGCCCCATTTCCTGGCGGCGCGCATTGCCTTCCTCGGCCAGCTTGCGCTCGACCACCAGCTGCGTCGCAATCCCCGCATGGTCCTGCCCGGGCTGCCAGAGCGTGTCGAACCCCCGCATCCGGTGCCAGCGCACCAGGATATCCTGCAACACGATGTTGAAGGCATGTCCCACATGCAGCGCGCCCGTCACGTTCGGCGGCGGGATCATGATGCAGAAAGCCTCCGCCCCCGGCTTCGCATGGGCCCCCGCCCGGAAAGCCCCCGCCTTTTCCCAGGCCGCGGAAATCCGCGCCTCGGCCGCGGCCGGATCGAAGGTCTTTTCCATGCTCATGGGCCTATCCCCCTCTCGGACGCTCTGCGCGAGATAGCGAAACCCACCCCCAAGGGAAAGGGCGTCTGGACAAGCCGCGCCCACCCGCTAGGGTCACGCCGCAAGACACCGCAGGAGGCACGCGCGATGGAGAAATTCGGCAAGGGGCAACCCGTCACCCGGGTCGAGGATATCCGCTTTCTGACCGGGCAGGGCGCCTATGTCGACGATACCGCCCCGCCCGGTGCCTTCCACGCCGTCTTCCTGCGCTCCACCCTCGCGCATGGCCGGATCCGCACGCTCGACATCTCGGCCGCCCGCGCGGCCGACGGCGTGCGCCTCGTCGTCACCGCCGCCGACCTGCGCGCCGCGGGCGTCCGGCTCGACATGAAGACCAGCCGCATCCGCAACCTCGACGGCACGCTCGGCCACCATCCCGAACGCCCCCTGCTCGCGCGCAGCCATGTCCGCTTCGTGGGCGAGGCCATCGCGATGATCGTTGCCGACACGCTCCTGCAAGCGAAGGACGCGGCCGAACTCATCGAGCTCGACATCGAGGACCTGCCCCCCCACATCGACCTCGCCCCCGGCGGCCCGCAGATTCACCCCGGCGTCCCCGACAACATCGCCTTCGACTGGGGCAAGGGCGACCGCGCCGCGGTCGAGGCCGCCTGCGCCACCGCCGCCCATGTCGTGCGCCTGCGCATCCCCGACAACCGCGTCATCGCCAACCCGATGGAAACCCGCGGCGTCTGGGCCGAGATGCAGGACGGGCGGCTCCATGTCGCCAGCAACGGCCAGGGCGTCTGGGGCCCGAAAGAGGATCTCTGCCGCCACCTTCGCCTGTCGCCCGATCAGGTGCGCGTCACCAACCCCGATACCGGCGGCGGCTTCGGCATGAAGGGCATGAACTACCCCGAGATGTTCTGCGTCGCCCATGCCGCGATGGCGCTGGGCCACCCCGTCCGCTGGATGGCCGACCGCAGCGAATCGATGCAGTCCGATAATGCCGGCCGCGACCTCTGGTCCGATGCCGTCATGGCCTTCGACGCCGGCCACCGCCTGATCGCCTACGGGATCGATTCGGTCGCCAACCTCGGCGCCTACAACTCGCAATTCGCGCAGGAAATCCAGACCACGCTCTTTTCCAAGGTGATGCCCGGCACCTATGACGTCCGCACCATCTGGATGGGCTGCAAGGGCGTCTTCACCAACACCACGCCCGTCGATGCCTATCGCGGCGCCGGCCGGCCCGAGGCGATCTTCGCGCTCGAACACGCGATGGACCACGCCGCCCGCGTGCTCGGCCGCGACCCCTGGGACCTCAGGCGCATCAACTTCATCCGCCCCGATCAGTTCCCCTACACCGCCGCCTCGGGCGTGACCTATGACGTGGGCGACTTCGCCCGCGTCCTCGCCCGGGCCCAAGACCTCGCCGACAGGGCGGGCTTTCCCGCGCGCCGCGCGGCTTCCGCCGCCAGGGGCCGCCTGCGCGGCCAGGGCCTTGCCTATTACATCGAAAGCATCCTCGGCGACCCGTCCGAGACGACCACGGTCGTCTTCCGCGACGATGGAAGGGTCGAGATCCACGTCGGCACCCAGTCGAACGGCCAGGGCCACGAAACCGTCTATGCCCGCTTCCTGTCCGACCATACCGGCATCCCGGCCCACCTCATCACCACCGTCCAGGGCGACAGCGACATCATCCCCCAGGGCGGCGGCACCGGCGGCTCGCGCTCGGTCACCGTGCAGAACAACGCCACGCTCAAGGCGGTGGACCAGATCAGGGTCGCCTTTGCTGCCTTCCTGGGCGACGTCGAAGGGATCGACCCCCGCCGGATCACCTTCGATGACGAACGCTTCCGCCTGCCCGGCTCGAACCTCGCCCCCTCCTTCCTCGAAGTGGCCGAGATGGCCCGCCGCGCCGGGCGCCACGACCTTCTGCGCCACAGCGTGCGCGCCCGCCTGCCCGCGCGCAGCTTTCCCAACGGCGCCCATGTGGCCGAGGTCGAGATCGACCCCGACACCGGCACCGTCACGCTCGACCGCTACACCGTGGTCGACGATTTCGGCAACCTGATCAACCCGATGCTGGTGCAGGGCCAGATCCACGGCGGCGTCGCCCAAGGGATTGGCCAGGCCCTGCTCGAACGCACAGTGTTCGACGACCAAGGCCAGCTTCTGACCGCGACCTTCATGGATTATGCCATGCCGCGCGCCACCGACCTGCCCTTCATCGCCTTCGCCTCCGAACCCACACCCTCGCGCTACAACCAGATGGGGATGAAGGGCTGCGGCGAAGCCGGCACCGTCGGCGCGCTCGCCGCGCTCGCCAATGCGGTCAAGGACGCGCTCTGGCCCCTGGGCATCCGCGACACGCCCATGCCCTTCACCCCCGCCCGCGTCTGGCAGATGCTGGCCGACCGGCCAAGGACGGCCGCGTGACGTCCGTCCGCTCGATGTTGTCGGCTGACTTCAAAGGACAGTTTCTGTCTTACCCCGTGGGTGGCATTCCAGCAGCGACCAACCGTTTCCATTCAAAGCCGCTTCGATTCCGCAGGTGACCGGTGGGCAGATCTTGCCGCAGTACACTTGCTCTCTTCCACCGGATCAGCGGTTCGGCGACAAGAACCTGCGCCCGACTTCCTCATTCCTGTTCTGGTCGCGTGGATGAAGACAGATAGGGCGCAAAGCAATCAGCAAGCCTTGCCGGGCGGCACTGCCTACACGACCGGCTGAAGGGATAAACAGTTGTCCGCGTGGTTTTTTGTGTTGACGGAGCCATGCCCGTTGCCTAGTCAGCACTTCGGCGGGCCGTTAGCTCAGTTGGTAGAGCAACTGACTTTTAATCAGTAGGTCGCAGGTTCGAGCCCTGCACGGCTCACCACTTTTTACAAACATAATCAAAATCATAGATGGAACCTGCCAGGCCCTCCTGAATCCGGCGGATCCCAAGTCACCATCGAGTCACCACCGCTACGGAAAACTGAGGGCTCGCCGGCGGCCAACGCCAGCAAACTGTCAGTGCTGCATGAGCCAAAGCAAGCCTCGCTCCGGTGCACAGCGCGATCACGGATCCCCGGGGGAGATCGAAGGCCGGGCCGGGGGGTAGCGGTAGCCGTCGTCAGGACAGCTGGGCACGGCCGTGTCCACCGTCCCGCTTCCGCCTCCGGATTCAGGCGTGACACTGGCAAAACCCGAGGTGATGGTTGTGCGCCTTGCAGAGACCGCTCCGGTTGCGTTCCGCGAGCGCGCACCCGCAGAGGGGAACAGCGCAAACCAGGCGACGCGAAGGCTTCTCGACCGGCGGAGAGGTCAGCCGTGGAGCACGATGCGGGCGAGCGATCATGGAGCCACCATGGGAATGCGCCCGAGGCTCGTCGTCCGGCGACGGACGGCGAGCCCGAATGAAATGCTCACCCTTCCAGGCATTGTCGGTCATTGGCGACAGGCCTCCCTATGCGACCACCAGATCACGGGTCGGCCCATGCGGTCACAGGCGCCACTGGCAGATCAGGAGCCCGTCCGTGTCCGGCACCGCCGGAACTCGTCCGGCCCGATCGCGAGGACCCGGTAGATCTTGAGTATCCGCTCGTCCGCGATGCCGAACAGCAGCCGCACATGCTACGCGAGCAGGGCCGCCTTGAACACCGCCGTGCTTGCGCGGTTCCACCGCGGCAAGGATCGCCCCGGCCCATGGGGGCAGAAGCGCGAGAACTCGACCGCGTCCGCCGGGATCGCCGCAAGCGCCGCGGGTCAGAGCCGCGCCACCATGCTGTTGTCACGGGAGAGGATGCGGGCGGAAAACCTGACCGCCACGTGATCCCTTGCAAAGGCATAGATCGTGTCTTCACGGTCGAATCCGTCAACCTTAAGAGCGGCCCCACCCGAGGGAAGGTCCCAGCCAAGCCCGTCCACGAAGGTCCGCTTGCGCGCACGAAACATTTCGAGCGCCAGGTCAGGGGGGGTGTCGGCGAGAGCGAAGAACGAGATCGAGACCATGCAAGGGCGCACAGCACCAAGCCGCGCCACCAGCGTCGCGTTGCCGCCGTTCTTCTCGATCTGGGGTACCTTGTCCATGACGTAACCCATACCATCGCCCCCGTGCGGAAGGGGTGGCAGTGGTGGCCCGCGCCGCCCGAGGCGCGTGCC
>JBEIDZ010000164.1:0-6607 GCA_040383215.1 Paracoccaceae bacterium
CGCCATCAGCGCGAGGATCGCCCCCAGCTGGATCACCACCTCGAAGGTCTTGCCCGCGCTGTCGAACCCCAGGAAATGCGAGGCGAGCAACAGATGCCCGGTCGACGAGACCGGGATGAACTCGGTCAGACCTTCCAGAAAACCGAGGATGATCGCGGTGATGGTCTCCGACCGTTCCATCGGCAGACCTCCTGCCCGGGCCTCAGACCTTCAGGTTCCGGGCCGATTCCTTGATCGCCTCGTACTGCCCCGACGGACGGAACCGCCAGAGGTAATCGGGCAGGATCGCCTCCGGCGCCGCCGGTGCGATGCCCAGATCGGCCAATCCCTTCGCCCCCGCAGAGACGATATTGTCGACCCGCAGACTCCTGACCTGATCGGGCGTGATCGTCATCGGCAGAAGCCCGAAGCTCAGCCAGTTGCCGACGGAAAAGCCATCCGCCATCACCTTCGCGACCGGAAAGGGGATGTTCAGCACCAGCCGCCGGCGGCGGATGATCCGCAGCATCATCTCCATCAGGTCGCGGAAGGTGGTCACGTCCGGCCCGCCCAGTTCGTAGACACCCCCAGGTGCGGTACCAAGCACACCCATCTGCGCCGCCGCCGCGACATCATCGACCCAGACCGGCTGGAACCGGGTCGCCGCGCCCACGACCGGCAGCACCGGGCCCAGCCGCGCCATGCCGGCGAAGCGGTTGAAGAACTGGTCCTCGGTGCCAAAGATTACCGAGGGCCGCAGGATCACCGCGCCGGGCATCTGTGCCAGGACCCCGGCCTCTCCCGCGGCCTTGCTGCGGGCATATTCGCTGTCGGACGTGGCCGAGGCACCGATGGCCGACAGGTGAACCATCCGCGCCACGCCCTCGTCCGCTGCGATCCGGGCGACGCGGGTCGCCCCTTCGGCCTGCACCGCCTCGAAACTGTTCCGGCCCCGCGCATCGAACGTGCCCACACAGTTGACCACTGCGTCTGCGCCCTTCAGGACGGTGCGGACCGATGCATCGTCGCGGATGTTGGCAAAGACCGGCTCGACCTGGCCGACCACGCCATAGGGGCGCACGAACATCGCCTCGTTGGGGTTGCGGCAGGCCACGCGGATGCGCCAGCCATCCTTGGCGAGCCTGCGCGCGACATAGCGGCCGACAAAGCCCGACCCGCCGAAGATGGTGACCAGATTGGACATTGCCGCGCCCCTGCAGGTTTCCGCTGGCGGTTTAGCCCTCTGCCCCCTGCCAGACAAGGCGCGAATGCGCACAGGGTCCTGCGGGGCGGAATCGCGTTGACAGGGCCCGCGGGCGGGCATAGAGGGATCGCCGCAGTCATCGCCCAGATGGCGGAATTGGTAGACGCGCTGGTTTCAGGTACCAGTGCCGCAAGGCGTGGAGGTTCGAGTCCTCTTCTGGGCACCAGACTCGCCTGTTGGCGTGGAAAATGACGGGGGTGCGTGATCGGCGCGCCCCCGTTGCTTTGCAGGGTCATAGCCTTTCGGAAACCTGGCCTTTGCCCGTCGACTTGCCAGATGAGGTCTGGGGCGGTCAGCGGGGCGTCTGCGGCAGGGTCTGTCCCTGCGCATCGAACACCAGCGCCCTCTCTGTCCCGAAGAAGATCTCGCAGGGTGCGCCGCGGCCAAGCGGTGGAATGGCGGGATGTGTCGATGTCACCACGCCCTCGATCCCCTCGATCCGCGCGTGAAGCACACGTTCGGACCCGAGGTTTTCGACCAGTTCAACGCGCGCGGCGATCCCCTCTCCTGTTCCTTCGGGCTGCACACGGATGGTATCCGGCCTGAAACCCAGGACATGCGGCTGGCCGATTGCGATTCCGCCCGGGACCCGATCCAGCGCGATCCTCCCCGGCCGGCCAAGGTCGGCAAGCATGCGCGCCCCTTCGGCCATGGGTCGGAACGGAATGAGATTGATCCGCGGCTGCCCCAGGAAACCGGCCACGAACTGGTTGGCGGGCCGTTCGTAAAGCTCCAGAGGCGTTCCGGCCTGTTCGATCCGTCCCCCGTTCAGCACCACGATCCGGTCGGCGAGCGTCATTGCCTCGACCTGGTCATGGGTGACAAAGATCATCGTGGCATTCAGCTCGCCATGCAGCTTGGCCAGCTCGATGCGCATCTGGGCGCGAAGGCTGGCATCGAGGTTCGACAGCGGTTCGTCAAACAGGAAGACATCGGGGCTGCGGGTAATGGCGCGGCCGATCGCCACCCGTTGCCGCTGGCCCCCGGACAGGGCCTTCGGCTTGCGGCCCAGCAATTCCTCGATCTGCAGGATCGCAGCGGCCCGGCGCACCCTCTGCTCGACCTCGGGCCGGCCCAGGCCCGCCATCTTCAGGGCGAAACCCATGTTCTCGGCCACCGTCATGTGCGGATAGAGCGCATAGGACTGGAACACCATCGCGATGCCGCGGTCCGCGGCGGGGACGGCATTCATGCTGCGCCCTCCGATCCTCAACTCACCGCGGTCGATGGCTTCAAGGCCCGCGATCATGCGCAGAAGCGTCGATTTTCCGCATCCCGACGGCCCGACGAACACGACGAATTCCCGGTCCGCGATGGACAGAGAGACATCCCTGATCGCCGCAACGGTGCCGTAGGACTTCTCAACGTTGATCAGTTCGACCGATGCCATGGCGTCACGCATCCCTCTTCTTGATCGCCCACATTTCAAGCTCGACCAGAAAGCCGGGCAACAGCACGGCCTGGATGGCCGTCCTGACCGGCCTTGGTTCGGGAAATGCCCGGACATAGACCGCGTTGAAGGCTGGCCAGTCGCCGATGTCCCTGAGATAGACATTGACCTTGAAGACATCGGCAAAGCCGCAATGCGCCGAAGCGAGCAGGCGTTCGCAGTTTGCCAGGGTCGCGGCGGCCTGTTCTTCAAGCGTGTTTCCGATGATCGAGCCGTCCAGCGCGAGGGCCACCTGACCCGAAAGTACCACCAGCCGGCCGGGATCGACTTCAAGCACCGGGGAATAGGGTCCAGCCGTGACATGCTGGACCGCGGACTGCGGCAGGTGCTTGCCGCCGGTTGCCCTGTCCTGAACGCCGCCGCTCATCCGATCTTACCCCTTCACCGCGCCGGCCAGAATCCCCTCGACCATGAACCGCCAGACAAGCACGACGAGGATCAGCGTCGGGATCAGCGCAAGAAATATCCCCGCGTTGAGCAGACTCCAGGACACGTCCGTATTCCGGGCAAGGGCCGCCATGACGACCGACACCGGTCTCGACCGCGCCTCGCCCGAAAGGACGAGCGAAAAGACGTATTCCGAATAGGAGAGCATGAAGGCAAAGAGCCCCGTCGCCCCGACCGATGGCAGCGTCAGCGGCAGCGCGATCCGGACAAAGGCCTGAAATCCCGTGCATCTGTCCAGCGTCGCCGCCTCGAAAAGCTCGGCCGGCAGACGGCGGAAGAAGACCGACATGATCAGGATGGTGAAGGGCAGCGCCATCGCCGTATGGACGAGGATGATCCCCCAGGATGACCCGATCAGGCTCAGCGCCTGCATCACGAGATAGATCGGCACCACCAGGGCCGTCGCAGGCACCAGAGGCGCCAGGATGATGAACAGGAATGTGACCTTCTTGCCGGGGAACAGGTGGCGCGCGAACATGTAGGCCGCGGGAGCCCCGAGCAGGATGTTCAGCACCATCGCGGCGAACGCGATCCTGGTGCTGTTCCACAGGCTTTGCGGCACCTGCCGGGCTGCATCCGAGATCATGGCCCGGTTGGCACCCTCGACCATGTAGGACGCAGGCAATTCGCCCGTAAAGATATAGCGGTAGCTTTCGAGCGACGGCCCCGTGTCAAAGACCGACACATCCGGATCAAGAAGAATGCGGTCGGGCACCACGCTGCCATACAGCGCCAGCAGCACCGGCCCGCCCGTGAAGAGCAGGATCAGCCCGGCCACCAGACAGGTCGAAAAACGGCCCTGTCCCATCATCTCGAACTCTCGCCGAACAGGTCGGATGGCAGCAGGCGGGTGATCACGACGATGAGCAGCGCCGCAATCCCCACCATCGGGAAGGCGACAGCCGATCCGGCCCCGAAATCGTATCCCGAAAAGCTTTCGCGCCAGATCTGGAACGCCAGAAGCGTTGTCGCCGTCCCCGGCCCGCCCCCCGTCATGGCATAGACGACGTCATAGGTCGTGAACGCCATCAGCGCGTTGTAGACAAGCAGGACGACGATGATCGCCTTGATTTCGGGAAAGATGACGTGGAAGAACCGCTTCCGGCCGCTCCGGCAGTCGATCGTCGCGGCCTCGAGCGTCTCGCGGTTGATCGCGGCCAGCGCCGTCATCGTCAGGACCACGGCGAAAGGGATCTGCGTCCAGACATAGGCCACAAGCACACAGGCAAAGGCGAGGCTGGGCGTGTTGAGGAACTGGATGGGGGCGTCAACGATCCCCGCCGCCAGAAGCGCGCCGTTCAGGACCCCGAAACTGGGATGGAAAACCCAGGTCCACAGAACGGCCGAAATCGCACCCGGCAGGACCCAGGGCAGCAGAACCACGGAACGGACGATGATCGATCCTGCAAACCGCCTCTGGAAGAACAGCGCGATCAGCAACCCCAGCCCGACAACCAGGGGCGTGGCCAGGGCCATGAACAGCACCGAATTGACAAAACCGGCCCTGAACTGCCGCGTGTCGAGCACCCGGATGTAATTGTCGAGTCCGACAAAGGGTTCGTCCGGGAACAGGAGATTGACCTGGTGCAGGCTGGTCCAGAAGGCATGGAGCACCGGAAAGGCAATGAACGCCGCCACCATCGCGACGGACGGCAGAAGCCAGAACCAAGGATAAGCCTTCAGGGACCCCATCGCCGACCGTCCTTGCGCCCGCAGAATGCGCGGCGCGGCCCACGGGAAAGGGGCCGCGCCGCAGGTTTCAGTTCGCCATGAACTGGTCGCGCAGCTCGTTCCATCGCGCCGCGCCGTCGCTCATCGCCTCTTCCACCGTGATCTCGCCCACCATCGCGCTGGCAAGCAGCGGGCGGAACTGGGCCGACCAGACCGCCGTCCATTCCGTCCAGGTTCCCGACCGCGCCGAGGCGGCCTGCTCACCCAGGACCGCCATGTCGACCCATCCGTTCCAGGCCTTGATGACATCCTGATCCTGGAAGAGCGGCATCTGCCCGAATCCCAGACCATGTTCGACCGCCCAGCGCTTCGCGACTGTGTAGGGTTTTCCGGCCATGAATTCGACGAACTTCCAGGCCGCCGCAGCCCGTTCCGGATCAGCGGCCGTCGTCGCCGTCACGGCATAGAACTTGGCAAAGCCAAGCGTGGCCTGAGCGTCGCCGGGCATCCGGGCCAGCTGGAAACTGCCCGCCAGCGGTTGCGAACCGACATTGTTCATCGCGGCAAGGACATAGTTGTACACGATGGTAAATGCATGTTGCCCGGTGTTCATCGTGGTGATGATGTTGCTCTCGTGGTTTTCGGGCTGGACAAGCTCCTTCTCGAAGGCTTCGTGCAGCCATTCAAGGTGCTGGAAGGCGGGATTGGCCGGATCGTCGAAGACCGCCTTCAGCTCGGCGTCGAACATCTCTCCGCCCCGGCCATAGACCTGCGCCACGAAGGCGTCGAAGAAGTTGGGAAGCTCCTGATTGTATTCATAGACGATCGGCCGGTCCACGCCGGCGGCCTTGAGCTTTTCTGCCGCCGCCATCACCTCGTCCCAGGTCTTGGGAACGGCGACCCCGTGTTCGGCCAGAAGATCGGCGTTGTAGAGGAAGGAAATCGTGTCGGCATAGTAGGGCAGACCATAGACCTCTCCCTCGTAGGTCACGTCCGACAGCGCGAAGGATGCCATGTCGGCTGCCAGAGCATCGATGGCCCCCTCGGGCGCAATGGAGTCGAGCGGCGCCAGCCAGCCCGCAGCCGCCCAGGCCGGCAACCAATCCTGACCACCATAGATCACGTCGGTCGGCGTCTCTCCCCGGAACCGCAGGACCAGGCTGTCCTGGTAATCCGGCCAGGTATAGTCCGTGAGGTTGACCTTGATGCCGGGATTGGCCTGTTCGAACTGTGCGATATTGTCCGCGATCACGTCCAGGGCATAGTTCCAGACCACGAATTCCAGCGTGATCTCTTCCTGCGCGACAAGGGGTTGAGCGAACAGCACTCCCGCTCCTGCGGCGGCAACGGCGAGTCGTCTGATGGACATGTGGCTCCTCCTTCTGAGTCCGACCCGGCACCGGGAGCGGTCCGGGCGCCTTGTGCGGTTGACACCCGCACTGCGACGATAATAAAAGACCAATTTAAATCAATACTGATCTTTTCAGACTCTGTGCGGGGTCAGCCATGCCAGTCTCCGAAGGTGTGACGAACTTCATCGGCGGCCGCTGGGAGGCCGAACCATCCGGGGCGACGCGTGACGTGGTCAGCCCGATCGACGGCGCACGGATCGGAACGATCGCCTGGAGCAGCCGTGAAACTGCCGGCCGGGCCATTGCCGCGGCCCGTGCCGCGCAGCCGGCCTGGGCGCGCGAAAGCGTCTGGGGCCGGGCGGCGATCCTGCGCCGGATGGGCGACTGCATCGGGGCCGCGCGCGGGCGACTGGCGGAACTGCTGACGCTCGAACAGGGCAAGCC
>JBEIDZ010000165.1:0-6602 GCA_040383215.1 Paracoccaceae bacterium
AGGACGAAAACTCGGGATGCGCGGTCGCGATGTTCACATCCCCGTCGCTGCATCGGAAGCTAAGGAGCACCAAGGTCTGTGCATGTCCGCGAAAGCGCCCGACCCAGATCGTCGGCTGAACTTCGAGTGGCAGGTCATAGGTCAGCGGTTCCGCCGTCACGGCCATCACCTCCACCAGCCGCGCCGGGATGCCGGTCTCCTCCTCCAGTTCGCGCAGCGCGGCAGTGACCGCATCCTCGCCTGCATCGATCCCGCCCTGCGGCATCTGCCAGGCCGTCTGGTCGTGGTCGCGCCGCTGGCCGACGAAGACGCGGCCCGCGGGGTTCACGAGCATCACGCCGACATTGTGCCGGTAGGGCAGCCTGGCCGCTGCCTTGCGGCTCATTCCGCCGGAGCCTCGGTCCCGGCAACCACGGCCGTCATGGGTCCGAGCGCGGAAAGTCCCTTCAGGATGTCGATCGCATAGGCGAGCTGATAATCCTGCTCGCGCAGGGCCGCGGTCGCCTCGGCGCGGGCACGGTCCTCCTCGATCACCCGCCGCTCGTCCTCGCTCAGGCTGTCGTTGCTGAGCGCTCCGCGCAGGTCGGCCTCGCTGCGCATCGGCCTTTCGGGTTCGACGGCCTCGGGGTCGACCGGTGCCGCGCGAGGCTGTTCGACGATGATGTCGGGCGAGATCCCGAGCGACTGGATCGACCGGCCCGAGGGCGTGTAGTAGCGCGATGTCGTCAGCCGCATCGCCCCGTCCCCCTGCAGCGGCATGACCGTCTGCACCGACCCCTTGCCGAAGCTCTGCGTGCCCACCACGATCGCACGGCGATGGTCTTGCAGCGCGCCCGCCACGATCTCGGAGGCCGAGGCGGAACCGCCGTTGATCAACACCACGATCGGCAGCCCGTCGACAATATCGCCGGGCGTGGCGTTGAATCGCTCGCCCGCGGCCGGATCGCGCCCGCGGGTCGAGACGATCTCGCCGGCGTCGAGGAAGGCGTCTGCGACCTCGACCGCCTGGGTCAGGAGCCCGCCGGGATTGTTGCGCAGGTCGAGCACGATCCCGTTGACGTTGCCGAGCCCGCCCGCAGCCGCGATCTGCTCCTCGAGCCCGGCCTTCAGGTCGGGAAATGTCTGTTCGTTGAACGTCGTGATCCGCAGCACGACGGACTCCCCCTCGATGCGCGACCGCACGGCCGTGAGCTTGATCGTGTCGCGGATGATCGACACGTCGAAGGGTTCGGGCGTGTCCTTGCGCACCACGGTGACGATGATCTCGGACCCGACAGGCCCGCGCATCAGGTTCACCGCGTCATCGAGCGTAAGACCGAGCACGCTTTCCCCGTCGACCGCCGTGATGAAGTCCCCCGCCATGATCCCCGCCGCCTCGGCCGGCGTGCCGTCCATCGGGGACACCACCTTGATCCAGCCTTCCTCCTGCGTGACCTCGATCCCGAGCCCGCCGAACTCGCCGCTCGTCTCCACCTCCATCTTGGCCGCATCCTCGGGCGACAGATACCCCGAATGCGGGTCGAGCGAGGAGAGCATCCCGTCGATCGCCGCCTCGATCAGTGCGCCTTCGTCCACCTCCTCGACATATTCCGCGCGGATCCGGTCGAAGATGTCCCCGAAAAGATCGAGCTGCTGGTACACGCCCACGTCGTCCGCCGCTTCCTGCGCGATCAGCGGACCTGCGACCTGTGTTGTCGCCACAAGTCCGAGCGCGGTGCCGCACATAGCGGCAAAGAGCGTCCTGTTCATGCCATTCATCCTCATTCTGCCAGGGCGAACCAGTCCGCCGGATTCGCGGGGCCCTGTGCGTCCCGCACTTCAAGATAGAGCGTTTCGCTCCGGGGTTCTGCCCCCGCTGCAGAAACTTCGCTCAAATTGCCGTCACTGCCGGTCTCCGGACCCCCCATCAGGCCCAGCGGCGCGCCGGCGGGAAGGATTTCCCCCGGCAGCGGCCAGACCTCGGCCAGCCCGGCCAGAACAAAGAGCACACCGGCCGCGGGTTCCAGGATGACCACGTTTCCGTAATCCAGCAGCGGCCCCCTGAACCGGACCGTCGCCGCAACCGGCGCGGTGACCAGCGCCCGGGGCCGCGTTGCGATCACGATTCCCGGCCGCGTGACACCCGCGGCATCGGCCTCCCCGGCCTCGCGCAGCACCGTTCCCTGCGCCGGCAGGGCAATCCCGCCCCGCATCGCGGACGCATCCCCGGCCGGCGGATCAAGCTCCCCGATCACCGTCCCGCCCAGTCCCGCCGCAAAGGCGTCGAGCGTGCCGGCCGATGCGGCCAGCGCCGCCACCGCGGCAGGGTCCTCGATGAAGCGCAGCGGCAGGTCGGTGCGCCGGGCAACCGCCGCGGCCAGCCTTTCACGCGCCGCCTGCACGCCTTCAAGCCCGGCGGCGAGTGTCTGCAGCCCCTCCTCCTGCGCCGCCTGCAGCGTGCCAAGCTCCGTCACCTCGGCGGCCAGCGCCCGGGCCCTGGCCTCGATCGCGGGCGTCACCTCGGCGATCAGCATGCCCGTCCGTGCCGCTCCAAGCGCCCCCGACGGATGCAGCAGCAGCACCGGCCCCGAGCCGGGGTCCACCGTCTGCAGCACGGCAAGAAGCTGCGCCACCTCCTCGCGCCGGGCGGCCAGCCCCGCCTCGCGCGATGACCGCGCGATGGTGACCCGCCGCAACCCGTCGCGCAACAGCGCAAGCCCCTCTTCATAGGCGCGCACCGTTTCGGTCAGCGCGGCGATCTGGTCCTGCGCGCCCTCGGCCTGTGACAGAAGCGCCGCTGCGACCGACAGCCGCTCCCCGGCTGCCGCAGCCGCGCCGGCCGCATCTTCCTGACCGCGCAGCGTCAGCGCAGGCCCGAGCGCCAGCGCGACCGCGAACGTGCCCAGCACCGCCCGTCTCATCTCAGGATCAGGCTCCGTCCCGTCATCTCGGGCGGCTGCGGCAGGCCAAGAAGGTCGAGGATCGTCGGCGCCACATCGGCCAGCCGCCCGTCCCGCAGCCGCGCCCCCGGCGGCCCCCCCAGCACCGCGACAGGGACGGGGTTCGTCGTATGCGCCGTATGCGGCCCGCCCGTCACCGGGTCCACCATCGTCTCGCAATTGCCGTGATCGGCAGTCAGCAGCATCGCGCCCCCCGTGGCTTTCAGCGCGGCGACGATCCGGGCAAGCCCGCGGTCCACCGCCTCGCAGGCGCGGATTGCGGCGCCAAGGTCCCCGGTATGGCCCACCATGTCGGGATTGGCAAAGTTCACCACGATCAGGTCATAGGGCCGCGCGATCGCGCCCACCACCGCCTCGGCCACCTCGGCCGCCGCCATCTCGGGCGCAAGATCATAGGTCGCGACCTTGGGCGAAGGCGGCATCATCCGCTCCTCGCCGGGATAGGGGGTCTCGCGCCCGCCATTGAGGAAGAAGGTGACATGGGGGTATTTCTCGGTCTCGGCCACGCGGAACTGGCTCAGCCCCTGCGCCGCGACCCATTCGCCCAGCGTGTTGACGATCTCGCGCCGGGGAAAGACCGCCGCATACCAGGCGTTGTGCGCCGCAGAATATTCCGCCATGCCCAGCCGCGCGGCCAGCCGGGGCAGGGGTCCGCGGTCGAAGCCGTCGAAATCGGGCTCTGCCAGCGCGGCCAGGATCTCGCGCGCCCGGTCGGCGCGGAAATTCAGGCAGAAGAACCCGTCACCCTCGGCCAGACCGGCATAATCCCCGATGACCGTGGGCAGGATGAATTCGTCTGTCGTGCCCGCCGCATGCGCCGTCCGCACCGCCGCCACGGCGTCGGCCGCACGCTCCCCTTTGCCGCGCGCGATCGCGCCAAAGGCGCGGGCGACCCGGTCCCAGCGGTTGTCGCGATCCATCGCGTAGTAGCGCCCGCAGATCGTGCCGATCCGCACACCCGCGGGCAGCCGGGCGACAAGGTCGGCGACAAAGCCCTCGGCCGAGACGGGGGCGACGTCGCGCCCGTCGGTCACCGCATGGACGGTGACGGGAAGGCCCTGCGCCCGCAGCACGCCCGCGGCGGCGACGATATGGGCGATATGCCCGTGCACCCCCCCGTCCGACACGACGCCCATCAGATGCGCCGTCCCGCCCGATTCGCGCAGCCGCGCCGCAAAGGCGAGGATCGCGGGATTGCGGGCAAAGGACCCGTCCTCGATCGCCAGATCGATCTGGCCAAGGTCCATGGCAACGACGCGCCCCGCGCCAATATTGGTGTGGCCCACCTCGGAATTGCCCATCTGCCCGGTCGGCAGGCCGGCATCGGGGCCATGCGTGGTCAGTTCCGCCGTCGGACAGGTCGCCATGATCCGCCGGAACGCCGGCACATCGGCCAGCGCGGGGGCATTGGCCGCCGGGTCCGCCCGGTTGCCCCAGCCATCGAGGATGCACAGGATCACGGGCCGCGGTCTCGTCATGGGGGGCTCCTTTGCGCGCGCCGCCCTTCTAGACCATCCCCGCGGCGGATGGAAACCGCCCCCACGCCATGCTATCCCCATGCCGGCACCTGACCAGCCCGAAAGACCCGATGCCAGCCCTGATCCGCCCCGTCACCGCCGCCGACCGTGCAGGCTGGGACGCGCTCTATGCCGGTTACGCCGCTTTCTATGGCGTGACCCAGACACCGCAGATGCGCGACAGGGTCTGGTCCTGGCTGATGGACCCCGCCCACCCCGTCACGGGCTTCGTCGCCGAAGACGCGGGCCTGCTCACCGGCCTCGCCCATTGCCGCCCCTTCGCGCGGCCGCTCTCGGCCACGACCGGGGGCTTTCTCGACGATCTCTTCGTCGCGCCCGAGGCCCGCGGCACCGGCACCGCCCGGGCCCTGATCGCGGCCGTGCGCGCCCATGGCGCGACGCAGGGCTGGTCGGTCATCCGCTGGATCACCGCCGAATACAACGCCCCCGCCCGCGCCCTTTACGACCAGATCGCGGTCAAGACCCGCTGGGTCACCTACGACATCCCGCTCTGAGAGCCGCCCCCGCTCTCCGCCCCTCCGCCCGCGCTGTCCTGCCGACGGCAGACCCCGCCCGGCCTCTCTCTGCCGAAGGCTTCCCGCCACAGGCTGCTTCCGGACTTCACGGCGGGCGGCGCCCCCGGCCCCCCGGCACGGTCACAAAGCCCCAACCCACTCTCCCCAGGCCTTGGGGCCGTCATGACGGTCCCCCGCCCGGCTCCACCCCCCTGGTCCCTCTCCTCCCCCCCGCGCCGCCCCCGACAGGACCCTCCTGCCTCCATCCCCATCGTGCGGACCTGCGGCGTTGGCACTGGCAACCCCCTCCTCACGGCGATCTTAAAGGGGCCCCCAACCCGCCCCCGCTGACCGGGGCAGGGGTCCCCTGGCCCTTACTGCCCGACCGCCCCCTGCGCCGCGCCCCACGCCAAGGCCGGCCCGCCTCAGCCCCCGTCCTCCGGCCGCCCCGGGCCGGTCATCCCGACCCGACCCCGGCGGTCTCGCGCCCCTGCTCCCGGCAGCAGACTCCCACCCCGAGATGCCAGACTTAGCGGTCCCGCTCCCCTGTGCCTTCCGCTCCGGCCCTTCTCCCACCCCGCGCCGCCCCCGACAGAACCCGTCTGCCTCCATCCCCATGGTCCGGACTGTCGGCGTCGCCATGGCCCACCGCCTCCTCCCGGCGATCGGCAAAACGACCCCCCCGCGGACGCGTGCAATGGTTCCCCCGTCTCCACCGCACCCGCACCAACACCGGTCCGTGCAAGACCCCGCCCGCCCCCGACCCGGTCGTCCGGAAGCTTCGGGCCAGTCGCCGCGGGGCCCGCGGGCCGGCTCCCTCTCCCGTTGCCGACATGAGACCGCCCTCGCGGCGAAAGGGGACCCGTGCCGGCCCGCTCTGCCTGCGCCGCTGCCCGTCGGCGTGACGCCGTCGACCGCGCAAGGCGGCGTCCTTGTCCGCTCGGATACTCCGGTCGGCAGCGCCCGCCTCCCTCCGCCGGCCAGGTGCCTCAGGCGCGGTGATAGGGCCCGCCCGCCAGGATCGTCGCCGCGCGGTACAGCTGTTCGGCCAGCATCACCCGCACCAGCATGTGCGGCCAGACCATCGGCCCGAGCGACAGCACCCTGTCCGCCCGCGCGCGCAGGCCCGGGTCGACCCCGTCCGCCCCCCCGATGACAAAGGCGCAGTCGCCCCGCCCCGCATCGCGCCACCCCGACAGCCAGGCCGCAAAGGCAGGCGAGCCCACAGCCTCCCCCCGTTCGTCAAGCACGCAGACCGCCGCCCCGGCCGGCAGCGCGCGGGCGATGAGCGCGCCTTCCTCGGCCATGCCGCCGCCGCGCCGGGCCTCGACCTCGGCCACCGTCGCCGGGCCCAGGCCCAGACCCCGCCCCGTCCGGTCGAACCGCGCGAGATAGTCCCCGACCAGCGCCTGTTCGGGCCCGGCCCGCAGCCGGCCCACCGCGCAGATCGTCACCCGCATCTCAGACGGCCGCAGTGGTCCCGACCGGCATCCAGATCTTCTCGAGCTGGTAGAAGTCGCGCACCTCGGGTCGGAAGACATGGACGATCACATCGCCCGCGTCGATCAGCACCCAGTCGGCGGTCTCGCGCCCCTCCATCCGGGCGATGATCCCGAAATCGCGCTTGACCC
>JBEIDZ010000166.1:0-6561 GCA_040383215.1 Paracoccaceae bacterium
CACTCTGTCTGGCTCCACCGGTGCCGCGACAGGGTCATGACAGCACCACCCACCGTGCGGTGCAGTCACGATCCGCCGGCGGGGCGGACCGCGGTTTTCGCACCGACGCACAACCGACCCGATACCGACGCAATACCGACGTGGCATTTGCGGGCCGCGATGCGGCCTTTACGGTTCGCCGCCCGGGGTCTATCTCTCTCCAGCCCCATGCCTGCCAAAGGACCGCCATGACGAGCCTTGCCGATATCCGCTCCACTTTCCTCGACTTTTTCGCCCGCAACGGTCACGAGGTGGTGGCGTCCTCCCCCCTTGTCCCGCGCAACGACCCCACGCTGATGTTCGCGAATTCCGGCATGGTGCAGTTCAAGAACCTCTTCACCGGCCTCGAAACCCGCCCCTACACCCGCGCCACAACCGCCCAGAAATGCGTCCGCGCCGGCGGCAAGCACAATGACCTCGACAACGTGGGCTATACGGCGCGGCATCATACCTTCTTTGAAATGCTGGGAAATTTCAGCTTCGGCGACTATTTCAAGGATGACGCGATCCGCTTTGCCTGGGACCTTCTGACCCGCGATTTCGGGATCGACGCAGACCGGCTGCTCGTCACCGTCTACCACACCGACGATCAGGCCGCCGCGATCTGGCGCAAGGTCGCGGGCCTGCCCGACGCCCGCATCATCCGCATCCCGACGAACGACAACTTCTGGATGATGGGCCCGACCGGCCCCTGCGGGCCCTGCACGGAAATCTTCTATGACCACGGCCCCACCGTCTGGGGCGGCCCCCCGGGATCGGCCGAGGCCGACGGCGACCGGTTCATCGAAATCTGGAACCTCGTCTTCATGCAGTTCGAACAGTTCGACGACGGCCGCCGCGACGACCTTCCCAAGCCCTCGATCGACACCGGCATGGGCCTCGAACGAGTCGGGGCGCTGCTGCAAGGCAAGCACGACAACTACGACACCGACCTGATGCGCGCGCTGATCGAGGCTTCGGCGCATGCGACCACCTCCGATCCCGATGGTCCCGGCAAGACGCATCACCGCGTCATCGCGGACCATCTGAGATCGACCTCGTTCCTGATCTCTGACGGTGTCATGCCATCGAACGAAGGGCGCGGCTACGTCCTGCGCCGGATCATGCGCCGCGCCATGCGCCATGCCCACATGCTGGGCGCGAAGGACCCGGTCATGCATCGCCTGGTGCCTGCGCTGGTCCGCCAGATGGGCGCGGCCTATCCCGAACTCGTGCGGGCGCAGGCGCTGATCACCGAGACGCTGCGGCTCGAGGAAAGCCGCTTCCGCATGACGCTCGACCGCGGTTTGCGGCTGCTTGACGAGGAGGTGGCACGCATACCCGACGGTGCGGACCTGCCCGGGACGACGGCTTTCCGGCTTTACGATACCTACGGCTTTCCGCTCGACCTCACCCAGGATGCCCTGCGCGAAAAGGGGCGGGGCGTCGATATCGCGGCTTTCGAGGCCGCGATGGCCGAGCAGCGCGCCAAGGCGCGGGCCAGCTGGGCGGGATCGGGCGAGACGGGCGCAGGCAGGCTCTGGCTTGAGCTGGCCGAAGCACAGGGGACGACCGAATTCCTTGGCTACGATACGGAAAAGGCCGAGGGCCAGATCCTGACGCTCGTCGTCGACGGCGCGACCCTGGGCGATGCCCAGACCGGCGCGCAGGTGCAGGTGGTGGTCAACCAGACCCCGTTCTATGCCGAGTCAGGCGGGCAGGTCGGCGATGCGGGCTGGATCAGGACCGATACCGGCCTTGCGGAAGTGACAGATGTGCGCAAGGCGGCCGGAATCTTTGTTCATCATGTGACTGTGCGAGAGGGTGCGATCCTGAAGGGCCAGCCGGCACGGCTGGAGGTCGACCATGCCCGGCGCAGGGCCATCCGCGCCAATCATTCGGCCACGCATCTTCTGCACGAGGCTTTGCGCGCGGCACTTGGCGACCATGTGGCACAGCGGGGGTCGCTCAATGCCCCGGACAGGCTGCGCTTCGACTTTTCGCATTCCGCGGCGCTGAGCACGGCCGAGCTTGCGACCGTGGAGGCGGAGGTCAATGCCTTCATCCGCCAGAATGCGACCGTCGAGACCCGGATCATGACGCCCGACGATGCCCGGGCGATCGGTGCGCAGGCGCTGTTCGGCGAGAAGTATGGCGACGAGGTGCGCGTTGTCTCGATGGGTGTCAGGGAAGGATCGGGCAAGGGGGCTGACGGGCGGACCTATTCGCTGGAGCTTTGCGGGGGCACCCATGTGGAGCGGACGGGCGACATCGGCGCCTTCGTCCTGCTTGGCGACAGCGCCTCGTCCGCAGGCGTGCGGCGGATCGAGGGGCTGACGGGGAAGGCGGCGCTTGACCATCTGCGGGCGCAGGACGGACGTCTGGCCGAGATCGCGCATGCCCTCAAGGCCCCGGTGGGCGAGACGGTGGAGCGCGTCCGCGCACTGGTGGCGGAACGGCGGTCGCTCGATGCCGAGGTCGCGCGGCTGAGGCGCGATCTGGCAATGGCGGGGGGTCGCAAGGACGATGGCGGGGCCAGGTCCATCAACGGGATAGCCTTTCAGGCGCAAATACTGGCGGGTGTGACGGGCAGGGACCTGCCGGCAATCGTGGACGAGCTCAAGACCCGTCTGGGGTCGGGGGTCGTGCTGCTGGTCGCCGAAGCAGAGGGCAAGGCGGCGGTGGCGGCTGGCGTGACGGCCGATCTGACCGGCCGGGTGTCGGCCGTGGATATCCTGCGGGTGGCGGTGGCAGAGCTTGGCGGCAAGGGCGGCGGGGGGCGGGCAGACCTTGCGCAGGGCGGCGCGGCCTCTGCCGCCAATGCCGAAGCAGCCATTCGCGCCGCCGAGGCGGTCATCGGGGGGGCGGGATGAGCGCGCTCTGGATAGCCCATGTCACGGTGCATGATGCCGATGCCTATGGCGAATACGCAAAGCGCGCGACCGTCGCGATTGCAGCGCATGGCGGGGTCTTTCTTGCCCGGGGCGGTCGCTTTGTCCAGCTTGAAGGGATCGAGCGGCCACGCAACGTGGTCGCCCGCTTTCCCAGCGTCGAGGCGGCGGTCGCCTGCTACAATTCTCCGGCCTATCAGGAGGCGCTGAGCTATGCGCGTGGCGCCGCGACGCGCGATCTGCTGGTTCTGGAAGAGACGCCGACCACATGAGGTTATCGGCGTATCCTGTTCTCTTTCAATGACAATTCATGATGCGGCGCGCGACTGTCTCTTGCGTTCATGCGGGTCGAGCAGACGCTTGCGAAGGCGGAACGCGCCTGGTGTCACCTCGACCAGTTCGTCATCGTCGATATAGGCGATCGCCTGTTCGAGGCTCATCTGCACCGGCGGGGTCAGGCGGACAGCCTCGTCCGAGCCGCTGGCGCGGATATTCGTCAGCTTCTTGCCCTTGAGCGGATTGACCTCGAGGTCGTTGTCGCGGGCGTGTTCGCCGATGATCATCCCCTCGTAGACGGGATCCTGGGGATTGACGAACATGCGCCCGCGGTCTTCGAGGTTCCAGAGCGCATAGGCCACGGCATTGCCGGTTTCCATCGAGACGAGGACACCCTGGCGCCGGCCCTGGATCGGGCCCTTGTGCGGTGTCCAGCCATGGAAGATGCGGTTGAGCACGCCGGTGCCGCGGGTGTCTGTCAGGAATTCCCCCTGGTAGCCGATGAGACCGCGCGAGGGGACATGCGCGACGATGCGCGTCTTGCCGGCCCCGGCGGGTTTCATCTCGACAACGTCGCCGCGCCGTGGCCCGGTCAGTTTTTCCATCACGGCGCCGGTATATTCGTCATCCACGTCGATGGTCACTTCCTCGACCGGTTCAAGCCTGACGCCATTTTCCTCGCGCAGGATCACCTGCGGACGGGAAATCGACAGCTCGAAGCCTTCGCGGCGCATGTTCTCGATCAGCACGCCCATCTGCAACTCGCCGCGGCCCGAGACTTCGAAGGCCTCGCCTCCGGGGGTGTCGGCGACGCGGATCGCGACATTCATCTCGGCTTCCTTCATCAGGCGTTCGCGGATCACGCGGGACTGAACCTTCTTGCCGTCGCGCCCGGCGAGCGGGCTGTCGTTGATGCCGAAGGTGACGGTGATCGTCGGCGGGTCGATCGGCTGCGCGGGAAGGGGGACGTCGATCGCGGGGTCGCAGAGCGTATCGGCGACGGTTGCCTTTGACATACCGGCCAGGGTGACGATGTCGCCGGCTTCGGCCAGGTCGATGGGCTGGCTGGCAAGTCCGCGGAAAGCCAAGATTTTCGAGACGCGGAACTGTTCGATCCGTTCGCCTGTGCGGCTGAGCGCCTTGACGGTGTCGCCGGCGCGGATGCGGCCGGATTCGATCCGCCCGGTGAGGATGCGGCCAAGATAGGGGTCGGCGGAGAGGGTGGTCGCGAGCATCCGGAAGGGCTGGTCGATCCGGGCAAGCTGGCGCGGCGCCGGCACGTGGCGCAGGATCAGGTCGAAGAGCGCGGTGAGGTCGCGCCGCGGCCCGTCGAGTTCGAGGTCGGCCCAGCCAGAGCGGCCGGAGGCATAGATGTGAGGGAAATCAAGCTGTTCGTCCGAAGCGCCAAGGTTGGCGAAAAGGTCGAAGCAGTCATTCAGCGCCCGGTCGGGGTCGGCGTCGGGGCGGTCGACCTTGTTGATGACGACGATGGGGCGGAGGCCGAGGGCGAGGGCTTTGGATGTGACGAATTTCGTCTGCGGCATCGGGCCTTCGGCCGCGTCGACGAGCAGGCAGACACCGTCCACCATGCCGAGGATGCGTTCGACCTCGCCGCCGAAATCGGCGTGGCCGGGCGTGTCGACGATGTTGACGCGGGTGCCGCGCCATTCGACCGAGGTGCATTTGGCGAGGATCGTGATCCCGCGTTCGCGTTCTATATCATTGGAATCCATCACCCTTTCCGCAACCTGCTGGTTTTCGCGGAAGGCGCCTGACTGCTTGAGCAATTCGTCCACGAGGGTGGTCTTGCCGTGGTCGACGTGCGCGATGATCGCGATGTTGCGGATGTCCATGATGCTCTCTTGTCGGGGATCGGGGGGCCATATCCTGCAATCGCGGCAATGGAAAGGGGCCGCCGCAGTGCCGAAATGGCACGTCGGTATCACGTCGGTATTGCGTCGGTATCGCGTCGGTCCGGATTCCGCCACCGGCAGGGGCGCGGACGGGGCAGGTTGCTGTCAGCCGCAGCAGGCTGCCGGACCGGGTCCCGACCCGCGCCGTCGCAGAGAGCCCCGGTCGCGCGCGGCCGCGGCCGACCGGTTCAGCCGGAGAGCGCGCGGCCGAGGTAGTCGTCCACCTTTTCGAGATAGCCCATCGTGGTGAGCCATCTCTGGTCCGGTCCGACAAGAAGGGCGAGGTCCTTGGTCATCCAGCCATCCTCGACCGTCTGGACGGTGACCTTTTCCAGCGTTTCGGCGAAATGCTGGAGCGCGGCGTTGCCGTCGAGCTTGGCACGGTGCTTGAGCCCGCCTGTCCAGGCATAGATCGAGGCGATGGAATTGGTCGATGTCTCGCGGCTCTTCTGGTGTTCGCGGAAGTGGCGGGTGACGGTGCCATGGGCGGCCTCGGCCTCGACCGTGCGACCGTCGGGTGTCATCAGGATCGAGGTCATGAGGCCGAGCGAGCCGAACCCCTGGGCGACCGTGTCGGACTGCACGTCGCCGTCATAGTTCTTGCAGGCCCAGACATAGCCGCCCGACCATTTCAGCGCCGAGGCGACCATGTCGTCGATCAGCCGGTGTTCGTAGCCGATGCCGGCCGCCTTGAAGCGGTCGGCGAATTCGGCGTCATAGACCTGATGGAAGAGGTCCATGAAGCGGCCGTCATAGGCCTTGAGGATGGTGTTCTTGGTCGAGAGATAGACCGGCCAGCCCTTCATCAGCCCGTAGTTGAAGGAAGAGCGGGCAAAGTCGATGATCGACTGGTCGAGGTTGTACATGGCGAGCGTGACGCCGGCGCCGGGGGCGTCGAAGACCTCGCGTTCGATCCTCGTGCCGTCCTCGCCCACGAAGGTCAGCGTCAGCTTGCCCGGCCCGGGAAAGCGGAAGTCGGTCGCGCGGTACTGGTCGCCGAAGGCGTGGCGGCCGACGACGATGGGTTTGGTCCAGCCGGGGACCAGGCGCGGAACGTTGCGGCAGATGATGGGTTCGCGGAAGATCACGCCGCCCAGGATGTTGCGGATCGTGCCGTTGGGGGATTTCCACATCTGCTTGAGGCCGAATTCCTCGACCCGCGCCTCGTCGGGGGTGATCGTCGCGCATTTCACGCCCACGCCGTGTTTCCGGATCGCATGGGCCGCATCGACGGTGACCTGGTCATTGGTGCGGTCGCGTTCCTCGATCCCGAGGTCGAAGTACAGCAGGTCGATGTCGAGATAGGGCAGGATCAGCTTCTTCTTGATGAAATCCCAGATGATGCGGGTCATCTCGTCGCCGTCGAGTTCGACGACCGGGTTCTGAACCTTGATCTTGGTCATGGGGGCCTCGTGTCCGGCAGATTCGCTGCGCATGGGGGATAACGCATAAGCCGAAGTGGC
>JBEIDZ010000167.1:0-6561 GCA_040383215.1 Paracoccaceae bacterium
GACCGAAGTCCCGTCCCCCGCCCGGCGTCTCGGCCCAATCCGCACTGCGCACGCCCGGCGCACCGCCAAGCGCATCGACCTCCAGCCCGGCATCGTCGGACAGGGCCGGAAAACCCGTCGCCCGCGCCGCCGCCCGCGCCTTCAGCGCCGCGTTGCCGGCAAAGCTCTCCTCCGTCTCGTCCGGCTCCGGCAGGCCATGATCCGCATTTGACGTCACCGCCACCCCAAAAGGCCCGAGCAGCGCCGCAATCTCCTCAAGCTTGCCGCGGTTATGCGTCGCGACAACCAGACGGCCCCCGGTCAGCCTCCGCCCGCCCGGCCCGCCCGCTGCCGTCATCCGACCGCCGCCCGCTGCGCAGCTGCCAGTTCCCCCGTCCCGCGCGCCGCAAGATCAAGCAGAAGCGCCATCTGCTCCCGCGTGAAGGTCGCGCCCTCTGCCGCCATCTGCACCTCGATCAGGCGCCCCCCGGTCATGACAAAGTTCCCGTCAACCCCCGCCTCGCTGTCCTCGGGATAATCCAGATCCAGCACCGCTTGCCCCGCATAGATGCCGCAGGACACGGCCGCGACCGGCTGCTCCAGCGGATCAGTCATCACATGACCCGCCTTCATCAGCGCCTTCACCGCCAGCTTCAGCGCAACCCAACCGCCCGTGATCGCCGCACAGCGCGTGCCCCCGTCGGCCTGGATCACGTCGCAATCCACCACGATCTGCCGCTCGCCCAGCGCTGCCCGGTCAAGCCCGGCCCGCAATGCCCGGCCGATCAGCCGCTGGATCTCCTGCGTCCGCCCCGACTGTCCCTCTTTCGCCTCCCGCCTCATCCGGCTGTGTGTCGCCCGCGGCAGCATCCCGTATTCCGCCGTCACCCAGCCCAGCCCGGTATTCCTCAGAAACGGCGGCACACGCTCCTCGATCGAAGCTGTGCAGATCACATGCGTCTGCCCCATCCGGATCAGGCAGGACCCCTCTGCATGACGGTTTACCCCCGTCTCGATCGTCACGCCGCGCAACTCGTCCGTCCGCCTGCCCGAAGGTCGCATGACCTCATCCTTCCCGCTCGCCCATGCCTCCCGATACCCCCGATCCCCCCCGATTCCAACCCCGCGCGCCGCCCATCCCGCCAAGATTGACGCCACCCGGCGATTGCCCATATAACCCCTCGCTCTCAACCCAAGGTGACAAGGTTTGCCCGACCGCACGCCGCTCATCCAGGAATTGAACGACCGCTCGCGCGAAGTCTTCCGCCGCGTCGTCGAAGGTTATCTCGAAACCGGAAGCCCCGTCGGATCGCGCACGCTCACCCGCAGCATGACAGAACAGGTCAGTGCGGCGACCATCCGAAATGTCATGCAAGACCTTGAATATCTTGGACTTCTTGGAAGTCCCCATATCAGCGCAGGCCGCATCCCCACCCAGCTCGGCCTGCGTCTCTTCGTCGACGGGCTGCTTGAATTCGGCGACCTTTCACCCGAAGACCGCACCCGTCTCGACCAGACCCTCGGCTCGGCCGACGGTGACGTCGCCGGTACGCTCGACCGTATCGGTGCCGCGCTCTCCGGTGTCACACGCGGGGCCAGCCTCGTCCTCACCCCGAAACACGAATCCGCCCCGATCCGCCACATCGAATTCGTCAGCCTCGCCCGCGACCGTGCCCTGGTCGTGCTCGTCTTTGCCGATGGCCATGTCGAAAACCGCATCTTCACACCGCCCCCCGGCCAGACCCCGTCCTCGATGCGCGAAGCTGCCAATTTCATCAACGCGCTCGCCGAAGGCCGCACGCTTTCCGACCTTCACGCCGTCATCGCCCGCGAAGTCCGCAGCCGCCGCCAGGAAATCGACGATCTCGCCCGGGAACTCGTCGAAAGCGGTCTTGCCACCTGGGCCGGCGAAGACGACGACAGCGAACGCCTGATCGTCCGTGGCACCGGCAACCTGCTCGACAACCCCGAAGGCCAGGCCGATCTCGAACGCATCCGCATCCTCTTTGATGATCTGGAACGCAAGCGTGACATCGCCCGTTTCCTGCAACTCGCCCAGGACGGCGACGGTGTCCGCATCTTCATCGGCTCCGAAAACAAGCTCTTCTCGCTTTCGGGTTCCAGTCTCGTCGTTTCCCCCTATATGAATGCCGAACGCAAGATCATCGGCGCGGTTGCCGTCATCGGCCCAACCCGCCTGAACTACGGGCGCATCGTGCCCATCGTCGATTACACAGCCCAGCTGGTCGGCCGCCTGATGGCCGACCGGACATGAAGAGAGAGAAAGCCATGGCCGATCCCAAGACCGAGTCGAAGACCCTGTCTGAGAGCGATGCACAAACGCTCGATAACCTCGCCGCCATCGCCGAAATCATGAAGGCCGTCGGGATCGAAACCGCCGGCCCCGAAGCTGCTGCCGCCACAGCCCCTGACCCTGCCTCTGCCGGCAGCCCGCCCGCAACCGGCGCCCCCGCCGCCGCCGAGCCCCCCTTCACGGCGCCTGACCTTGCCGAACTTGAAGCCCTCCGCGCCGAACGCGACGAACTGCGCGACAAATTCATGCGCGCCCTCGCCGATGCCGAAAACAGCCGCAAGCGCGCCGACCGCGACCGCCGCGAGGCTGAACAATATGGCGGGTCCCGCTTTGCCCGCGATCTCCTGCCCGTCTATGACAACCTCCGCCGCGCCCTCGACGGCGCCACCGAAGATCAGCGCGCCGCCGCCGCCGCCTTTTTCGAAGGGGTCGAACTGACGATGCGCGAACTTTCCAATACCTTCACCAAACACGGGCTCAAGGCGATCACGCCCCAGGTCGGCGACCGCTTCGACCCCGCCATTCATCAGGCGATGTTCGAAGCCCCCGTCCCCGGCACCCGCGCCGGCGAACTCATCCAAGTGATGACCGAAGGCTTCTTCCTGCACGACCGCCTGCTGCGCCCCGCACAGGTCGGTGTGTCGTCGATGCCGGCAAGCTGACCCCCGGGCCGTGCCGGTCGCGATGGTGGGTTTCACCCACCCTACCCTGCGTCTGATCGGTCCGGCCCGGCGTCAGTCCTTCACGAGCCCCTTCAGCTCATAGACCAGCGCCAGCGCCTCCTTCGGCGTCAGGTCGTCGGGCAAAACCTCCCGCATCCGCGCCTCCAGCGCTGACTCGCGCCCCCGCGCTGCGGCGGCAGGCGCCACCACCGGCGCTGCCGCGAAAAGCGGCAGATCGTCGATCAGCGCCTGCCGCCGCGTGCCCCCTTCCCGCTCGCCCTTCTCCAGCGCCTCGAGCACGACCCGCGCCCGGTCCACGACCGATGCCGGCAACCCCGCCAGCCGCGCCACCTGCACGCCATAGCTGCGGTCCGCCGTCCCTCGCCGCACCTCGTGCAGAAAGACGACCTCCCCCTCCCATTCCTTCACGCTCACCGTCGCATTCGCCACGCCGTCCAGCCGCTCGGCCAGTCCCGCCATCTCATGGTAATGCGTCGCAAAGATCGCCCGGCACCGGTTCACCGCCTGCAGATGCTCCAGCACCGCCCAGGCGATCGACAGCCCGTCATAGGTCGCCGTGCCCCGCCCGATCTCGTCAAGGATCACCAGCGCCCGGTCATCGGCCCGGTTCAGGATCGCCGCCGTCTCGACCATCTCCACCATGAAGGTCGACCGCCCCCGCGCCAGATCGTCCGACGCCCCCACCCGGCTGAAGATCTGGCTCACGATCCCCACCTCTGCCGCCGCCGCCGGCACCCAGGACCCCATCTGCGCCAGCACCGCGATCAGCGCATTCTGCCGCAGGAAAGTCGACTTGCCTGCCATGTTCGGCCCGGTCAAAAGCCAGATCGGCGCCTCTGCCAGGTCGCAGTCATTGCCGACAAAAGCCACCCCTTCGCGCCGCAGCGCCGCCTCCACCACCGGATGCCGCCCCCCCGCCACACGGAAGGCCCGCCCTCCCGTCACCTCCGGCCTTACCCAGTCCTCCTCCCGCGCGAGCTCCCCAAGCCCCGCCGCCAGGTCGATCTCCGCCAGCGCCCGGGCCAGCCCGCCAAGCGCCCCTGCCTCGGCCACCACCGCCTCCCGCAGGCTCTGGAACAGCCGCTTCTCGATCTCGACCGCCTGCCCCCCGGCATTCAGGATGCGCGTCTCCAGCGTCGAAAGATCCACCGTGGTGAAACGGACCAGGTTCGCCGTCGTCTGCCGGTGGATGAACAGGTCCGACAGCGGCGGGGCCATCATCCGCGCCGCATGCGTATCCGTCGTCTCGATGAAGTAACCCAGCACGTTGTTGTGCCGGATCTTCAGGCTCGCGACCCCAGCCCTTTCGGCATATTGCGCCTGCATCCCGGCAATGACGCCCCGCCCCTCGTCGCGCAACTGCCGGCACGCGTCCAGCTCGCCGTCGAACCCCGCCGCCACGAACCCCCCGTCCCGCACCAGAAGCGGCGGCTCGGCCACCAGCGCCCGGTCGAGCAGGTCACGCAACTCCTCAAGCCCGTGCAGCCCCGCCACCGCCTCGTCCAGCAGCCGCGGCAGCGCCCCGGGCAGCGCCCCGGGCAGCGCCCGCGCCACGGTCTCGGCCACGGCCAGCGTGTTGCGCACTGCGGCCAGGTCCCGCGGTCCCCCCCGCTCCAGCGCCAGCCGTGACAGCGCCCGGTCCAGGTCATGCGCGCCCCGCAGATGGTCGCGCAGCACTTCGGCCAGCCCCCGGTTCTCCAGCATCCAGCCCACCGCCGCCTGCCGCTCCCCGATCGCCTCCAGCCGGCAGGATGGCGCCGCCAGCCGCCGCTCCAGAAGCCGCGCCCCCGCCGCCGTCACCGTCCGGTCGATCGTCGCCAGCAGCGACCCCGCCCGCCCGCCCCCCATCGCCTGCGTCAGTTCCAGCGACCGCCGCGTCACCGCGTCGATCTGCATCGCCTCGCCCGCCGCCTCGCGCATCGGCGGCCGCAACAGCGGCATCTTCCCCTTCTGCGTCAGCTCCAGATACTCGGCCACCGCGGCCATCGCCGCGACCTCGGCCCGCCCGAAGCCGCCAAACGCATCCAGCGAGGCCACGCCAAAGACCCGGCACAGCCGCTTCTCCCCGTTCGTCGAATCAAACGCCACCCGCGACAGCGACGTCACCGCCGCCCCGCTCTCGCCCGCGATGGCCTCCAGCGCCCGCTCCGCCCCCTCCGCCAGCAGCACCTCCCGCGGGGCAAGCCGTGCGAGTTCCGGCCCCAGCCGCACCCGCGGGCAGGGCATCACCGCAAAGGCCCCGGTCGAGATATCGGCCCAGGCCAGCGCCGCCTCGTCCCGCACCTCGGCAAAGGCGGCAAGGTAATTGTGCCGCCGCGCATCGAGGAGCGATTCCTCCGTCAGCGTCCCCGGCGTGACCAGCCGCACCACCTCGCGCCGCACCACCGCCTTGGACCCGCGCGCCCGCGCCTCGGCCGGGTCCTCCATCTGCTCGGCAATGGCGACGCGAAACCCCTTGCGGATCAGCGTGAGCAGATACCCCTCTGCGGCATGGACCGGCACGCCGCACATCCGGATATCCTCTCCCAGATGCCGCCCCCGCTTCGTCAGCGCGATATCCAGCGCCTCCGCTGCCGCCACGGCATCGTCAAAGAACATCTCGTAGAAGTCGCCCATCCGGTAGAACAGGAGCGCCTCCGGATGCGCTGCCTTGATCTCCAGATATTGCGCCATCATCGGCGTGACGTTCTCGGTCCCGTCCATGCATCCCCCGCTCCGACCGCCCCGAACCTATCCCGACCCGCCCGCAAAGGGAAACCGTCAACACGGCCGTCGCAATCCGGTTGCCCCTTCCCGTCGGCTGGCGTCTACTGCGCCGCGCAACGGGAGACACATGATGGCCAAGCCCCGCTTCACCCGCGATGACGCACTGCGCTTCCACAAGTACCCCACCCCCGGCAAATGGGAGGTGCAGCCCACTGTCCCGATGATGACCCAGCGCGACCTCAGCCTCGCCTATTCCCCCGGCGTCGCCATCCCCTGCGAGGAAATCGCCGCCGACCCCGCCACCGCCTATGACTACACCAACAAGGGCAACCTCGTCGCCGTCATCTCGAACGGCACAGCCGTCCTTGGCCTCGGCAACCTCGGCGCACTCGCCGGCAAGCCGGTGATGGAGGGCAAGTCCGTCCTTTTCAAACGCTTCGCCGACATAAACTCGATCGACCTCGAGGTTGATACCGAAGACCCCGACGCCTTCTGCAACGCCGTCCGCCTCCTCGGCCCCTCCTTCGGCGGGATCAACCTCGAAGATATCAAGGCCCCCGAATGCTTCATCATCGAACAGCGCCTGAAAGAGGAGATGGACATCCCCGTCTTCCACGACGACCAGCACGGCACCGCCGTGATCTGCGCCGCCGGCCTGATCAACGCGCTCCACCTCACCGGCAAGCGGATCGAAGATGTCCGCGTCGTCCTCAACGGCGCCGGCGCCGCCGGCATCGCCTGCCTCGAAGTGCTCAAGCGCATGGGCGTGCGCCACGACAACTGCCTCATGTGCGACACCAAGGGCGTGATCTGGCAGGGCCGCACCGACGGCATGAACCAGTGGAAATCCGCCCACGCCGCCCGCGCCGACCTGCGCAC
>JBEIDZ010000168.1:0-6532 GCA_040383215.1 Paracoccaceae bacterium
CGATAGGATGCGCCGATCCGGGTCCGGTCGGTCGCGGCCACCACCCTGCCGTCAAGATCGAACAGCATCATCGATGCCGCGCCGATCTCCTTGCCAAGCGAGATGAGCCGCAGCGAGGTGCGCGAAAAGTCCGCACTGGCCAGCGCCCGGATCAGGTCGGGATCGCGCGCCAGAAGCTGGGGCACGACGGCATTGCGCTGCAATTCGCTGACCAGATTGCCGGCATAAAGCGCAAGCCGCACATCCGCCCGGCTGCGCGTGGTCTCGGTGAACCGCTCGGTCAGCAGGCCGTTCGTCAGCCAGATCACCGCAAGGGCCGCCGCCGCACAGCCCGCGATCACGATCCGCCAGATCCAGGGCCGCCAGCCGGAACCCGGCACGGTGTCGTCGGTATCGGACATGGAGCCCGTGATAAGCCCCGACGACCGATCCGGCAAGACGGCAGGCCCCGCCCGGCCCCGGCGCATCAGGCCGCAGCGGTCAGCGACATCAGGCCGCGGAACAGCCCCAGCCCGTCGGTCCCGCCATGGCCGCCGTCGATCGCCCGCTCCGGATGGGGCATCATCCCCAGCACGCGGCGGTTTTCCGACAGGATGCCGGCAATCCCCTCCTGCGACCCGTTGGGATTGCCCTCATAGACAAAGGCGATGCGGTCCTCGCCGGCCAGACGCGCCAGTGTGGCGGCATCGGCGGTGTAATTGCCGTCATGATGCGCGACCGGAATCCGCACGACCTCGCCTCGCGTGTAATGGCCGGTAAAGACCGACCCGATGGTTCCGACCCTCAGCGGCTGGACCCGGCAGACGAACCTCTGGCCGGCATTGCGCATGAGCGCACCCGGCAGCAGCCGCATCTCGGTCAGCACCTGGAAACCGTTGCAGACGCCAAGCGCATATCCACCGCGCGCCGCATGGGCCCGCACCGCCGCGGCGACTGGCGCCTGCGCGGCAATCGCGCCGCTGCGCAGGTAATCGCCAAAGGAAAACCCCCCCGGCAGGGCGACAAGATCCGTCCCCGCGGGCAGGGCGGTCTCCTGTGCCAGACCATCGTGACCTCTGCCCCGGCCGCGCGCAGCGCGACGGCCATGTCGCGGTCGCAGTTCGAACCGGGAAAGACAATCACCGCCGCCTTCATCGCCCGTCCTCTCAGCCCGCCCGCCGGACAGACCGGCGCAGGCTCGCGTTTCAGTTCAGGAAATCCGTCACGACCGCAACCCCCGGCGGCGTCGGCCCGCCAAAGGCACGCAGTTCGGCACTGACACCCGACAGCGCGATCTCGCGCGCCACAAGCGGCGAAAGATCGATTCCGGCCGCCCCGATGAAGGACAAAAGCGACGGATATCGCCAGGCCGGCATCCCGCGCGTCCCGAACAGCGCCAAATTGCCCATGTAGACCGCGTTCATGTTGATCTCCATCCGCGCGGTATGGCCGACAGGCATGCCCACCTGCACATGCCGGCCCAGCGGTCGCAGGCATTCGATCGAGGCATTGGTCGTCTGCGCAATGCCCAGCGCCTCGACGCTCACATGGGCCCCGCCCCCGGTCAGACGGCGGATCGTCGCCGCCGTCCCGCCCTCGCGGGCATCGACCGCCGCCTCGGCACCCAGACGCAAGGCATGCGACAGCTTGTCGGGCACCACGTCGACAACCACGACCCGCGCCCCCATCGCCCGCCCCAGAAGCAGCGCCGACAGCCCGATCCCCCCTGTCCCGTGCACCGCCAGCCATTCGCCGGGCTGCAGCGCGGCACGCCCCGTCAGCGCATGCCAGGCCGTGGTCACCCGGCAGCCCAGCCCCGCCGCCAGCGCCGGCGACATGAACCCCGGCAGCCGGGCCAGGTTGTGGTCGAACGGCACCGCGACATATTCGGCAAAGGCCCCGGGTTCCACAAATCCCGGCAGCCGCTGGTCGGGGCAGGTATTGGAATGCCCCGCCTGGCAGGCCGGGCAGGACCCGCAGGCCAGGATGAAGGGCGCGATCAGACGCTCGCCAACCTTGTGCGCCGCCCGCGGGCCGGCCTCGACCACCTCGCCGCAATACTCGTGCCCGCCGATCTGGCCCGGCTTCACGCGCGGATGCTCGCCCGTCCAGCCATGCCAGTCGGACCGGCAGACCCCGCAGCCCAGCACCTTCAGCACCACGCCATCCGCGGGACAGGCCGGGTCCGGCACGTCTTCGATGGACAGATCGGCGTTGTATTCCCGCAGGACAGCCGCGCGCATCCCGCTACTCCAGCTCGATCCTGTAGCTTTCGATCACCGTATTGGCCAAAAGCCGTTCGCACATCGCCGTCACGCTGTCGCGCGCCCGCGCGGCATCGGTCTCGTCAAGCTCAAGCTCGATCACCTTGCCCTGCCGGACCGCGGACACCCCCCCGAACCCCAGCGTGCCAAGCGCATGGCGCACGGCCTCGCCCTGCGGGTCCAGCACGCTCTGCTTCAGCATCACCAGAACCCGTGCCTTCATCGGCGCACCCCAAAGGCCGGTCAGTTGATCAGCGTCGGCTTCGGCCGGTGCGTCACATTCGTCGGCAGCACGCCCAGCCGGCGGGCGACCTCGGAATAGGCTTCCGTCAGGCTGCCCAGGTCGCGGCGGAACACATCCTTGTCAAGCTTCCGCCCGGTCTCGAGATCCCACAGCCGGCAACTGTCCGGGCTGATCTCGTCGGCCACCACCAGCCGCTGGAAATCGCCGTCCCAGATGCGCCCGACCTCGATCTTGAAATCGACCAGCCGGATGCCGACGCCATGCATCACGCCCGACAGGAAATCGTTCACCCGGAGCGCCAGCGCCACGATGTCGTCAAGGTCCTGCTGCGAGGCCCAGCCAAAGGCGATGACATATTCCTCGGGGACCAGCGGATCGCCAAGCTTGTCGTCCTTGTAGCAGAACTCGACAATCGGACGCGGCAGCTGCACGCCCTCGTCAAGCCCGAGCCGCTTGGCCATCGACCCGGCCGCGAAATTGCGCACGATGACCTCGAGCGGGATGATCTCGACCTGCCGGATCAACTGTTCGCGCATGTTCAGCCGGCGGATGAAATGCGTCGGCACGCCGATCTGGTTCAGTCCCGCCATGAAGAATTCCGACAAGCGGTTGTTGAGCACACCCTTGCCGTCGATCACTTCCTTCTTCGCGCCGTTGCCGGAGGTGGCATCGTCCTTGAAATACTGCACAAGCGTGCCCGGCTCGGGACCTTCGTAAAGGATCTTGGCCTTGCCCTCATAGACCTTCTTGCGACGTGGTGCCATGACTGCTCCTGCTCTGGTGCCCTTGCGCGACCAGGCCGGAACGGCCGGCCACAGGGCACAGGCGCGCGGCGCCCTGCCCGCGGCAGCGCGTCGTTCGCGGCCCTCTTAAGCCAAGGCCCCCTTGCGGGCAAGCCACCCCGAAGGCATATCAGCCCCGACGTCCACACCAGCGAGGCCGCCCCATGACCACATTCGACGACCGCGAAAACGCTTTCGAGGCGAAATACGCCCATGACGCCGAAATGCAGTTCAAGGCCGAGGCGCGGCGCAACCGCCTGCTCGGGCTCTGGGCCGCGGGCCTTCTGGGCAGGACGGGCGACGCCGCCACCGACTACGCCCGCGAGGTGATCAAGGCCGACTTCCAGGAAGCCGGAGACGATGACGTCCTGCGCAAGGTCAAGGCCGATCTGGGCGACCTCGCGACCGAAGCGAAAATCCGCGAGATGATGGCCGAATTCATGAGAGAAGCGAAAGGCCAGCTCGCCTCCGAAAGCTGAACCCGGCGCGCCGGCCTGCCCCCGCGCGCCCCGCCCCGGCCCAGGCGGTTCGACCCCGGGGCCGCGCGTCACCCTGCGCGCGCCCCCAGACGTGAAGGCCCGCCCGCGCGCGGCCGCATTCCCGGAAGGACAGCCGATGACCGACGCCCTCACCCGCCTGCTCGAAACCCGCGACTGGATCATGGCCGACGGGGCCACCGGCACCAACCTCTTCAACATGGGGCTCACGGCGGGGGACGCCCCCGAACTCTGGAACGACCAGCATCCCGACCGCATCCGGACGCTCTACAAGGCCGCCGTCGATGCCGGCAGCGACCTCTTTCTCACCAACTCCTTCGGCGGCAATGCCTCGCGGCTGAAACTGCACGGCGCCGAAGGCCGGGTCCATGACCTCAACCGGATTGCCGCCGAAATCGGCCGCGACGTCGCCGACGGTGCCGGGCGGACGGTGGTCGTCGCCGGATCGGTCGGCCCCACGGGCGAAATCATGGAACCGATGGGCGCGCTGACCCATGCCCGCGCGGTCGAGATGTTCCACGAACAGGCCGAAGGGCTCAAGGCCGGCGGCGCCGACGTGCTCTGGGTCGAAACGATCAGCGCCCCCGAGGAATTCCGCGCCGCAGCCGAAGCCTTTGCCCTCGCCGGCATGCCCTGGTGCGGCACGATGAGCTTCGACACCGCCGGGCGCACGATGATGGGGCTCACCTCGGCCGACATGGTCAAGATGGTGGGACGCCTGCCCAACCAGCCCATCGCCTTCGGCGCCAATTGCGGCGTGGGCGCATCCGACCTGTTGCGCACCGTCCTGGGCTTCGCCGCCGCCGGGCCCGAAAAGCCCCTGATCGCCAAGGGCAACGCCGGCATCCCCAAATACCACGACGGCCATATCCATTACGACGGCACCCCCGCGCTCATGGCCGAATATGCGGTGCTGGCCCGCGATGCGGGCGCCACGATCATCGGCGGCTGCTGCGGCACCATGCCCGCCCATCTCGAACAGATGCGCGCCGCGCTCGAAACCCGCCCCAGGGGCGACCGCCCGACACTCGACACGATCACGGCGGTCCTCGGCGGCTTCTCCTCCGCCTCCGACGGAACCGACGGTGCCGGCCCCGCCGCCCGCGAACGGTCGGGACGCCGCCGGCGCGACTGACGCCCCGCGCGCGGCGGCCCGGCACCGTACCCCGCTCAGAACAGCGACAGCTGATCTCCCGGCCGCGGCGGCACGGCAAAAAGATCGGTCCGCAGCGCGGCCATCCCTTGCGCCAGCCCAAGCCGGCCGCAGGCCAGCGCGAATCGTGCCTGCAGCAGCCGGGCCCATTCCCCCTGCCCGGTCATCCGGCGGCCGAATTCCGGGTCGTAATCGCGCCCGCCATGCATCTCGCGCACCCGCCCCATCACGCGGGCGGCCCGGTCCGGCACATGTTCGGCCAGCCAGTCGCGAAACAGCCCCGCCACCTCGCGCGGCAGCCGCAGCGGGATCATCCGCGCCGCCACCGCCCCCGCCGCGCGCCCCGCCGCAAGGATCGCCTCAAGCTCGTGGTCGGTCAGCGCCGGGATCATCGGCGACGCCATCACCCGCACCGGAATGCCGGCGGCCGCCAAGCGGCGGATCGTCTCGATCCGGCGCGCCGGCAGGGGCACCCGCGGCTCCATCGCCCGCGCCAGCCCGGCATCAAGCGTGGTGACCGACATCCCCACCCGCGCAAGGCCCCGCGCCGCCATCGGCGCCAGGATGTCGATGTCGCGCTCGATCAGCGTGCCCTTGGTGACGATCGCCACCGGATGCCCGAATTCCGCCAGCACGCCCAGCACGCCGCGCATGATCCGCCGCTCCTTCTCGGCGGGCTGATAGGCGTCCGTGTTGGTCCCGATCGCGATCACCGCGGGCCGGTAGGACGGCGCCGACAGTTCGCCCGCCAGAAGCCGCGGCGCATCGGGGCGCGCGATCAGCCGCGTCTCGAAATCCAGCCCCGGGGACAGGCCCAGAAAGGCATGGCTCGGCCGCGCATAACAGTAGATGCAGCCATGTTCGCAGCCGCGATAGGGGTTGATCGACCGGTCGAACCCGATATCGGGCGATGCGTTGCGCGTGATCACCCGCCGCGGACGCTCCACCGTCACCTCGGTGCGCAGGGGGGGAAGCTCCTCCTCCCGGTCCCATCCGTCGTGGAACACCTCCTTCTGCAACCGCTCGAACCGGTTGGTCGCATTCGTCGCGGCCGCGCGCCCGGGGCGGCGGTCGGCAGGCAGCGGCGCAGCGGTTCCCTCACGCGATTCCATCACCCCATTCTAGAACAAATCATGAACAAGTGAAGCCTCCACCTCACCCTGCCGCGGATGCCGGGCTTGCATCGCGGTCGCATCGGCAGCAGGCAGTGTCGCATTCCATCCAGACCCGGCGCATGGTTCCGGGAGATACCCGCACCACACCTGCGGCAACAGAAAGACAGCGCCATGGCTGACGACGACGACGAGATCATCCTTTCCGAACTCGACGACGACGATCTTGTCGCCCAGATGTTCGACGATCTCTACGACGGCCTGAAAGAAGAGATCGAGGAAGGCGTGCACATCCTGCTCGACCGCAGCTGGACGCCCTATGACGTGCTGACCAAGGCGCTGGTCGGCGGCATGACCATCGTCGGCAACGACTTCCGCGACGGCATCCTCTTTGTCCCCGAAGTCCTGCTCGCCGCCAACGCGATGAAGGGCGGCATGGCGATCCTCAAGCCGCTCCTGGCCGAAACCGGCGCCCCCCGCGTGGGCAAGATGGTGATCGGC
>JBEIDZ010000169.1:0-6525 GCA_040383215.1 Paracoccaceae bacterium
CCTGGGAGGGGGGGGTGCGCTATTTCGACACTGCGCCGCTCTATGGGCTGGGGCTGTCGGAGACGCGGCTCAACCGGTTCCTGCGGGGCAAGCCGCGCGACGGATATGTGCTGTCCTCCAAGGTGGGGCGGCTGTTGCGGGTGGCGCCCGAGCATGAGGGGCAGGGCAAGTGGTTCGACGTGCCCGCCCGGGTGGGCGTCTATGATTATACCTATGACGGGGTGATGCGGTCGGTCGAGTTCTCGCTCGAACGGCTGGGGGTGGCGCGGATCGACATCCTTTATGTCCATGACCTTGACGTGTGGACGCATGGCTCGGCCGAGGTGCTGGCGGGCTACATGCGCACCTTCCTCGAGAGCGGGCACCGGGCGCTGGTGGCGCTGCGCGAGCAGGGCGTGATCGCGGCCTTCGGTGCCGGGATCAACGAGGAAGGGCCGGCCGAGCATATCGCAAGGCACGGAGATCCCGACCTTTTCCTGCTGGCCTCGCGCTATACCCTGCTCCAGCAGCCCGCCCTTGGGAGCTTCCTGCCTTATTGTGCCGAAAGGGGGATCGGGGTGGTGATCGGGGCGCCCTACAATTCGGGAATCCTTGCCACGGGGGCGCGCAAGGGGGCGAAGTTTTCCTATGAGAACGCGCCGGAGGAGGTGCTGGAGAAGGTGCGCCGGATCGAGGCGGTCTGTGTGCGCCACGGCGTGCGGCTGGTCGATGCGGCATTCCGGTTTCCCCTGCGGCATCCGGCGGTGGTGTCGGTCATCCCCGGCGGGCAGGGGGTGGCGGAGATGGCGTCGAACCTGGCGGCCGAGCGGGCAGAGGTGCCGGCCGCGCTGTGGGCCGCGCTGAAGGCCGAGGGGCTGCTGGCGGAGGATGCGCCGGTCTGAGGCGGCGAATCAGGGGTTAACGCGCTGATTTTGCGAAAGACCGAGCTTTCGGTATCACGTCGGTATCACGTCGGTATTGCGTCGGTGTCGACGTGCCTGTGATCGGGAGATGGAGGGGATGAAGGCACCGCGCGCCGGGTGTTGCGCCGGGGGCCGCGCGGGTGCGACAGGATGTGCGCCCGTCGGTCTGGCGGAGAGCTCTGTCGCCTGCGCTTGCGCTCCGGCGATCGGCCCGTGCGGGGTGCCACCGGCACGTCGCAAGATGCGGGCCGGGGCGTGGGGTGGAGGGGGAGCGCACGTCAAGGGACGCGGGACGCCGGCGAAGCAGAGCTGAAGGATCTCGGCGGTATGACGACATCCCGGCCCATGCCCGCCCTGCCGGGGGCGGCGATCCGACCTGTTGGGACATCGGTGAGGCGGCCCCCCGGGAGAGCGGATCGGGCGGGGGGGGGCAGGTCTGCCCGGGGACGCTTGCCGGAGCGGCGGGGAACGCGGCTGCGCCCGGGGCGTCCGTGGCGGCCGGCAGCTTTGGTCAGCGGTCGATCAGCGGGCCGTGGAGCGAATCGGCGGCGCGCAGGTCGCCCACCGTGATCCCGCGCCAGTTGCGCAGGGGATGATCGGCCAGGGTCCGTGCCGCCGGGCTTTCGGCGTCCAGCGCGCCGAGGCGGATCAGGATATGGGCCATCGCCGCTTCGCTGGCGCGGCCGGCGCCGTCGGCGATCTTGAGCGCCACGCCGAGCCCCCGGTCCGGCAGGATCGCCACATGGAAGCCTTCGGCACCGCCCTTGACCGCGACCCGTCCGCCCATGGCGCGCATCAGTTCGGTGCAGGGCTGACGGTTGCCCGAGACGAGTTCGGGGTGGGCGGTCATCGCCGCGACGAGCCGGACCTGCGCCCTGGCGCGGCGGTCGCTGCGCGCGCCTGCGGTGGCGAAACGGGCCATCGCACGCGCCATCGCGGCGAGTGTGGTGGCGAAATTCGGGGCGGAACAGCCGTCGATCCCGTAACCGGGCGAAGCTTCGCCAGTCACGTCCTCGAAGGCGTCGCGGATGGCGCGCTGGACGGGGTGGTCGGCTTCGACATATTCGCTGCCGCCCCGCAGGTGGCGGTTGAGCGTGAGGAACCCCGCGTGTTTGCCCGAACAGTTGTTGTGATACTGGCAGGGCGCCGCACCCGACCGGATCAGCGCATCCCGGGCCGCGCGGTCCGACGGCTCGTGCGCGCCGCAGCGCAGGTCGCCGTCGCCGAGGCCAAGGGCGGAGAGCCAGCCCTGCACCCGGGATGTGTGGTAATCCGCGCCGATATGGCTCGCGCAGGCCAGTGCGAGCTGTTCGGTCCCCAGCCCGAAGGCCTCTGCCGCGCCGGATTCGATCAGGGGCAGGGCCTGGATCATCTTGGAGGAGGAGCGGGGATAGACCACGACCTGCGGATCGCCCCAGGCTGCAACGATCTCTCCCCGTGCGTCGGCCACCACGGCATGGCCCCGATGGACGGATTCCAGACGCCCGCCCCGCCATAGCTCGACCAGATCGACCGCCCCGGTCATCGCTCTCTCCCTGCGCCATGCGCAGCCGGCGGCAATCCGCGCAGCTTTTTTTGCGAGTGTTTCCGCAGGGCTTTCCCCGGCGGTGCTTTCCTTGCTATGCGGTTTCGTATCGGGTTGGAAACGACCCTTCCAGCCGAAAAGGTGCAGACCCCGGGGTTCAGGCGCCGCAGGAAGGGCACAAGAGGCTGAAGGACAGAGATGGAGGCCGCAGAATGAGACCAGGACTTTTCCGATGGACGGGCGTCGCCGTCATGGCCACCCTTGCCGCAGGCGGTGCCGCGGCGCAGGAGCAGACCGACAACCGCGTTGCCGCCAGCACGGACTGGAGCGTGTTCCAGGAGACCGACCCCGTCGAATGCTTTGCCGTGTCGGCGCCGAAGGAACAGGTCAATACCCGCAACGGCGAAGCCGTCCAGGTCCAGCGCGGCGAGACGCTGCTTTTTGTCTTCTACCGCCCGACCGAAGGGGTCAGCGGCCAGGTGACGTTTACCGGCGGCTATCCCTTCGCGCCCGATTCGACCGTCACGCTCGAGGTCGGGGGCACGGCCTACCAGCTTTTCACCGAAGGGGAATGGGCCTGGCCTGCCACGGCCGAGGATGACGCCCGCATCGTCGCGGCGCTGAAGGCGGGATCGGAGGCGGTGCTGACCGGCCAGTCCGGGCGCGGCACGGTCACGCGTGACACGTTTTCGCTTCTGGGGTTCACCGCGGCGGTCGATGAGGCGGGCAGCCGCTGCGCGAGCTGACGCGACCGGCCGGAATTCTTGCGGGGCGCGGTTTTCAATGGGAAACCGCGCCCCCATCTTGTATGGCACCCCCGTTCCCCGGTTCCGGACCCGCAGATGACCGCCACCGCCCCGATCACCCAGGATGTGCTGACCATCCCCCGTCTGCTGCCCGAAGGCGGCCCGGTGAACCTCGTCGGCCTGACCCGCGATGCGATGCGCGCGGCGCTGATCGCCGCCGGCACGCCGGAACGGCAGGCGCAGATGCGGGTGGGGCAGATCTGGCAATGGATCTACCACTGGGGTCTGCGCGACTTTGCGCAGATGACCAACCTTGCCAAGGATTACCGCGCCCTCCTTGCCCGGCACTTTACCATCGCGCTGCCCGAGATCGTGACCCGCCAGGTTTCCGAAGACGGCACGCGCAAGTATCTGGTCCGCATCGCCGGCGGGCACGAGGTCGAGACGGTCTATATCCCCGAGGAGGATCGCGGCACGCTCTGCATCTCGTCCCAGGTCGGCTGCACGCTGACCTGTTCGTTCTGCCATACCGGGACGCAGAAGCTCGTGCGCAACCTTACCGCGGCCGAGATCGTGGGCCAGGTCATGCTCGCCCGCGACGATCTGGGCGAATGGCCTGTCCCCGGCGCGCCCAAGGACGAAACCCGGCTTCTGTCCAACATCGTGCTCATGGGCATGGGCGAGCCGCTTTACAATTTCGACAATGTCCGCGACGCGATGAAGATCGCGATGGATCCCGAAGGCATTGCGCTGTCGCGGCGGCGGATCACGCTTTCCACCTCGGGCGTGGTGCCCGAGATTGCCCGTACGGCGACAGAGATCGGCTGCCTTCTGGCTGTCAGCTTTCACGCCACGACCGACGAGGTGCGCGACCGGCTGGTGCCCATCAACAAGCGCTGGAACATCGCGACGCTGCTGGACAGCCTGCGCGATTATCCCAACCTGTCGAATTCCGAACGGATCACCTATGAATATGTCATGCTGAAGGGCGTCAACGACAGCGACGCCGATGCCCGCCGGCTGGTGCGGCTGATCGCGGGCATTCCGGCCAAGATCAACCTCATCCCCTTCAACGCCTGGCCCGGGGCGCCCTATGAACGGTCCGACGAGACGCGCATCCGCGCATTCGCCGACATCGTCTACAAGGCGGGCTATGCCTCGCCCATCCGCACGCCCCGGGGCGAGGATATCATGGCCGCCTGCGGGCAGCTCAAATCCGCCACCGAACGCGCCCGCAAGAGCCGCGCCGCCATCGCCGGCGAGGCGGGGCTCTGACCCGCTGGCCCTTTTGCCGCGCATTGGCTAGAGGTGACCCGGAACAGGGAGACGCCGATGAAGCTGACGCTCAACAAGGTCGAATTCGCGATCGAACCCGTCCCTGGCCCGGTCCGCGATGCGCTGCTTGCCGATCCGATCCTGCGCCAGGGTGTCAGCCGCGAGGTCTGGCGCTGGGATGCCGCGACCCGGACCGGCTCGCCGCTTGTCGCCGTGACACCGCAGAACGGGGTGCCGCTGCCCAATGGGGTCAGCTTCTTTGTCGCGCGGCCCGGTTCAGCGACGCAGAAGGCCGATGGCCCTTCGGCGAGGATGGCCGAACGCGTGCTCGAGGCGGTGGGCGCGAAGACGATCACCGATGTGATGAAGGCCATCAACCGGATCGCCCGCCTGCCGCAGAAGACGCTGCCGCTGAAGGAATTCGAGGCGCTTTCGGCGGTCGCGAGCCATACACTTCGGGTTCATGTCGATTATGCCGTGGTCCATGCCGTGAACGCGGCGCGCAACCTTGGCCTTTATCTTTTCATCCCCGGCCAGTGCAGCTTTACCGCCCGGATCGACGCGGTCCCCGACCAGGCCGCCTATGACAAGGCGGCCGAGGAAAACGCCCGGCTGACCCGCATCCAGCCCGGTTTCATCATCCCGCCGGGGACCGAGGCGAACCTGATGCTGCGCCGCATGGCGCTGGCCCAGCGGATCACCGAAATCCAGCAGAGCCTTGGCGGCATGAACCCGGCCGACCTGCCCGCCAACGACCTGCGGCGGCTGACCCTCGCGCGGCTCGGGCTTGAATGGCAGGCGCTGAACCGCCCGCGCAAGGCGGCCTGAGCCGCGCCGCGTCAGACCATCAGCGCCGCGGCTTCGGCTGCGCTGAGCGCGGCGGGACGTTCGCAGGTCGTGGTCATCGCGACCCAGCGCCGGTCCTCGCCTGCCTTGAGGATCGACACCATCACGTCGACCGCATGCAGGGCGAGGTCGAGGTTGCAGCGATGGGCGCGCCCCTCGTCGATGGCCGAGGCCATGTCGGCAAGCCCAGCGCAGCGGTAGTTCGCGCGCTCTTCGCCGCGGCTGTCGGTCATGTTGTTCACGCCGAAGGGATGACCCCCGACATCGAGCGCCGTGACGGTGCCTTCGGCATCCGCCAGCTCGACCGTGCCGGCAAAGAAGTTCGGGTCCGGCACGAAGATCGACCCGTCCGTGCCATAAAGCTCCATGTTGGCGTGCCGGTGGCTCCAGACATCCCAGGAGGCTGACAGTGTCACCGTCGCGCCGCTTGCGAATTCGAGAAGCGCATGGATGTTGGTGGGCGTGTCGACCGGCACCGTCTGACCTTCGCGCGCGCCCGACCCGATGGTGCGGGTGGCAAAGCTCGCATTCGCCATCGCCGCGACTGCCTTCACCGGCCCCAGAAGCTGGATCAGGTTCGTGACGTAATAGGGGCCAAGGTCCAGCACCGGCCCGCCCCCCGGCTGGAAGAAGAAATCGGGGTTGGGATGCCAGGCCTCCATCCCGTGGCTCATCACATGGGCCGTGCCCGCGATGATCCGTCCGACCGCGCCCGCATCGATCGCCGCCCGCGCCGCCTGATGGCTGCCGCCAAGGAACGTGTCGGGGGCCGATCCCACGCGCAGATTGCGTGCCGCCGCGAGGTCGCGCAGCGCCTTGCCTTCGTCCAGCGTCAGCACGAAGGGCTTTTCCGAATAGACATGCTTGCCCGCCGCGATGGCGCGGCGCGACACGTCGTAATGCGCGGCCGGCACGGTCAGGTTGACGATGACGTCCACATCAGGCGCGGCCATCACCTCCTCGACCGTGCCCGCGCGCACGCCGAACTCGGCCGCGCGCGCCTGTGCCGCTGCGGGGTCGATATCCGCGACCGCCCTGACCTCGAGCGCGCGGAAGAGCGGCGCGAATTTCAGATAGGTGGTCGAGATATTGCCGCAGCCGATGATGCCGATCCCGAGCTTGCCCATGATTCACATCCCCTTCCAGGCAGAGACAGCCGCGAGCGACCGTGCCGCAAAGCGCGCATGATCCCTGGGGTTGTCATGTTCTATGACGAAGTGATCCACCCCCG
>JBEIDZ010000170.1:0-6515 GCA_040383215.1 Paracoccaceae bacterium
CGCGGGGGCCGCGCGGGCCGCTGGGCTGGCTCTGGGCTGCGATCGCCGCGGTGCTGTGGCTGATCTGGCGGGTCGTCTGGGGTGTGGGCTGGCGCAGCGCGCTTGTCCTGGGGCTGACGGTCGGGGGGGCGGTGGCCTTTTTCGCGATGCAGCTGCCTCCGGTCACGGCGCTGGTGGACGGGCGGGCGCGGGGGTCGGTCACGCTCATGGACCGGTACGGCGAGGTCTTTGCCTGGCGGGGCGAGCAGTTCGGCGGCATGATCATGGCCGATCAGGTCAGTCCGTTCCTGCACGATGCGGTCATTGCGACCGAGGACCGGCGGTTCTACTGGCATCCGGGGATCGATCCGCAGGGGATCGCGAGCGCGATCCGGATCAACCTGAGCGAGGGGCGCGGGCCTCTGGACGGGCATGGCGGATCGACGATCACGCAGCAGACGGCCAAGCTTCTGTGCCTTGGGCGGCCCTATGTCGCGGCGGAGTGGGAGAGCGAGGCGGCCTATGAGGCCGATTGCCGGCGTTCGACCCTGTCGCGGAAGGTCAAGGAGGCGATCTATGCGATGGCGATGGAGGCGCGCTATTCCAAGGAGGAGATCCTGACGATCTACCTCAACCGGGCCTATCTGGGGGCGGGGTCGCGCGGGTTCGAGGCGGCGGCGCAGCGTTATTTCGGGAAGTCGGCCAACGAGGTCGACGCGGCCGAGGCGGCGATGCTGGCGGGGCTTCTGAAGGCGCCGACGACGTTTGCGCCGACGAGCAACCTGGCGCGGTCGCAGGACAGGGCGAACCTGGTCATCGGGCTGATGGAGGAGCAGGGCTATCTGACCGCGGCTGAGGCGGTTGAGGCGCGGGCGAACCCGGCGCAGCTTTCCTCGGCGGCGGCGAGCCAGGCGGGGGGGTTCTTTGCCGACTGGGTGATGGATTCGGGGCCGGAGTACTTTACCCGCGACACAACCGAGGATGTGGTGATCCGCACCACGCTGGACCAGCGGCTGCAGCGCGCGGCCGAGGACGCGATGACGCAGGTCTTCGAAACGCAGGTGCGCGAGGGGTCGGCGGCGCAGGCGGCGATCGTGGTGATGTCGGCGGATGGTGCGGTGCGGGCGATGGTGGGCGGGCGCAACGTGCGCGACGTGGGTGCCTTCAACCGCGCGACGCAGGCGCTGCGGCAGACCGGGTCGGCGTTCAAGCCGTTCATCTATGCCTCGGCGCTGGATCTGGGCTATGGGCCGGTGGATCTGATCGAGGACAGTCCGCTGACGCTGAACATCGTCGGGTCGGGGCCCTGGTCGCCGCAGAATTACGACGAGGAATTCAAGGGGACGATCACGCTGACGCAGGCTTTGGCCGAGAGCCGCAACATTCCGGCGGTGCGGCTGTCCGAACAGGTCGGGCGCGAGAACGTGCAGGCGATCGCGGCGGGGTTCGGCATCGGGGGCGACATGGCGGCGGGGCCGGCGCTGGCGCTGGGCGTGTCGGAGGCGACGCTGCTGGAGATGACGGGGGCCTATGCGGGCATCCTGAACGGGGGGTCGGCGGTGACGCCCTATGGCCTGGTCGAGCTGCGCCTGCAGGGTGACGAGGCGCCGCTGATGGGGTCGGGCGGGGGGATCGGCGAGCGGGTGATCATGGAGATGGCCGCGCGCGAGCTGACCTGGATGCTGCATCAGGTGGTGGAGAGCGGGACGGGCCAGCGCGCGCGGATCGAGGGCTGGCAGATCGCCGGCAAGACCGGGACGACGCAGGCGGCGCGGGATGCCTGGTTCATCGGGTTTTCGGCCGATTACGTGACCGGCGTCTGGATGGGATATGACGACAACACGCCGCTGTCGGGGGTGACGGGGGGCGGGCTGCCGGCCGACATCTGGCGCGAGACGATGGTGCGGGTGCTGAACGGGATGACGCCGTCGCCCCTGCCGATGGCGCCGCCGGCGGGGGGCCCGGGGCAGTTCGTCGATCCCGGCGGGATCGCGGCGGACGGATCGGGCGCGCCGATGGCGCTGCCGCCGCCCGGAGCGGGGGATTCGTCGCAGGACGCGATCATGGACGCGCTGACGAGCATCCTGGGCGAAGGCTGAGCCAGCGGGCGCGGCGGCGGAAAAACCTGCCCGCAGGCGGCGGGCTGTCATCAAACTATTACAATTCCATTACAAACGCGTCGTCATGGCGGCCTAGGAACGCAGTGCGCTCGGTCGAGCGGTTCGATCCCCAGGAGGAGCTTTCCATATGTCCCTTACCAAGCTGTCCGTGTCGGCGCTGGCCCTTGCGGCCCTGTCGGCCTCTGGCGCTGTTGCGCAATCGCGGCAGGAGATCCGTATCGTCGGGTCTTCGACCGTGTTCCCCTATACCCAGGCCGTGGCCGAGCAGTTTGCCAATGTCACCGGCGCGGCGGCGCCGATCGTCGAATCGACCGGCACGGGCGGCGGGATGCAGACCTTCTGCGCCGGCATCGGCGAGGCGCATCCCGACATCACCAATGCGTCGCGCGCGATGAAGCCGTCGGAATGGGAACTGTGCCAGACCAATGGCGTGACCGATATCAGCGAGGCGCTGATCGGCTATGACGGCCTGTCGCTGGTCGTGGCGCGGTCCAATGAATTCGACTGGGACATGACGCTGGGCGAAATCTATCTGGCGCTGGCCGCGCAGGTGCCGGTGGATGGCGCCTGGGCCGACAATCCCTATCAGACCTGGGACCAGATCAACCCGGCTTTTCCGGCGACGCCGATCCTGGTCTATGGGCCGCCCCCGACCTCGGGCACGCGGGATGCCTGGGTCGAGCTTGCCATGTGGGCGGGCTGCGAGTCGCTGCCTTTCGTGGCGGATGGCGGCTATGACGGGGACTGGGTCGAGGAGAACTGTTCGCGGATGCGCACGGACGGGCCCTTTGTCGAGGCCGGCGAGAATGACAACCTGATCGTCCAGCGCCTGACGGCAGACGCCAATGCGATGGGTATCTTCGGCTATTCCTTCCTTTACGAGAACCTCGACACTCTGAAGGATGTGCGGCTGGGCGGCGTGGAGGCCAAACTCGACACCATCGCCTCGGGCGATTATCCGGTGTCGCGGCCGCTGTACTTCTATGTCAAGAATGCGCATCGCGGGGTGATCCCGAACCTGCAGGAATTCGTCGAGGAATACATGTCCGACGATGCGATGGGACCCGACGGATACCTGCCCGAGCGCGGTCTGGTGGCGCTGCCCGACGATGTGCGGGCGGCGACGCAGGACGCGGTGATCGACGCCGTTTCGATGGTGGCGCCCGAGTGAGGCGCCTGCGGCCCGGCAGCGATGCCGGGCCGTCTTTCCCCGGGCAGGCCGGGGAGTGGAGGAGTTCGGCGCGATGACGGCCCTGGCCTTTGGCGTGATGTTGGCGGTGGCCCTGCTGGGCTATGTCTGGAACCGGCAGGCGGCGCGGGCCATCCATGACGGCGGGCAGAGGCTGCATTCGCTGGCCAGCTATCATGCGCTTTATGCGGCGCTGCTGGTGCTGGTGCCGGTGTTCGTGCTGATCGTCGGCTGGCTGGTCCTGCAGCGGCCGGTGATCCTGTCGATGCTGGTCGCGAGCCTGCCGGAGGGGACCTATCAGGGCCTGCCGACCGGGGAGCAGCAGCTGGTCGTGGCGGAAATCCAGTCGATTGCGGGGGGGACGGTCTTCGGCACGCCCGAGCCGTGGAAGGTCGAGGCGGCGGATTACCTCGGCCATCTGCGCGACTGGTCGGCCGCGCTGATGACGGCGAGCGTGGCGGCGGTCGCGGTGCTTCTGATGCTTCTGTCGCGGGGGCGGGTGAGCGCGGCCTTCCGGGCGCGGCAGGGTGTCGAGCGGATCGTGATGGGGCTGATGCTGTTCTGTTCAATCGTGGCGATCCTGACCACGATCGGGATCGTGGCGTCGCTGCTGGTCGAATCGATCCGGTTTTTCCGGATGGTGCCGCTGACGGAGTTCCTGTTCGGCACGCGGTGGGAGCCGCAGATGCCGCTGCGCGAGGACCAGATCGCGGCGGCGGGGGCCTTTGGCATCATTCCGGTGGCGCTGGGCACGGTGCTGATCATGATCCTGGCGCTGAGCGTGGCGATTCCGGTGGGGTTGCTGACGGCGATCTATCTCAACGAATTCGCCTCGGCGCGGTTCCGGGCCTGGGCCAAGCCGGTGCTGGAGATCCTGTCGGGCGTGCCGACCATCGTCTATGGCTTTTTCGCGATCCTGGTCGTGGCGCCGGCGATCCGGAATTTCGGCGAAGGGATCGGGCTTACGATTTCGCCCAACACGGCGCTGGCGGCAGGCGGCGTGATGGGGATCATGATCATCCCGTTCATTTCGTCCTTTGCCGACGATGCGCTGGCGGCGGTGCCGCGGTCGCTGCGGGACGGGTCGCTGGCGCTGGGCGCGACGCGGGGGGAAACGGTGCTGAAGGTGCTGTTTCCGGCGGCGATCCCGGGGATCGCGGGGGGCATCCTTCTGGCGGTGAGCCGGGCCATCGGCGAGACGATGATCGTCGTCATGGCGGCGGGTCTGATCGCGACGCTGACGATCAACCCGCTGGATTCGGTGACCACGATCACGGTGCAGATCATGACGCTGCTGATCGGGGATACCGAATTCGACAGCCCCAAGACGCTGGCTGCCTTTGCGCTGGGGATGGTGCTGTTTCTTGTCACGCTGGTGATCAACATCTTCGCGCTCCGGCTGGTCCGGAAGTATCGCGAAATCTACGACTAGGGGGCGTCATGGCCGAGACACTGGAGATATCCGGCCTGCCCGGGCGCCCGTCGACGATGGAGACGATCCGCGGCAGTCTGGCGGCGCGGCGGCGCAGGGAGACCGGGCTGAAGGCGGCGGGGCTGGTGGCGCTGGGCTTTGCCTTCACCATGCTGGGGCTGGTGTTCCTGTCGCTGATCGGCACGGGCTACCACGCCTTTACCCAGACGCATGTGACGCTGGACGTCTATGTGGACCCCGAGATGATCAGTGAGGAGCGGCTGCCGCGCGGGGATTTCGACGACGCGGTCGAGGCGGGGCTGGCCGAGCGTGTGGGTGGTGTCGAGAGCAAGGCGGAGCGGCGGGCGCTGGCCAAGCTTCTGAGCGACGGGGCGCAGTTTGCGCTGCGCGACATGGTGGTCGCGGATCCGGGTCTGATCGGGCAGAGGGTCACGCTGACGGTGCCGACGTCGGATTCCTTTGACCAGCTGAACAAGGGGCTGATCGACCGTGCCACGCCCGAGGAGAACCGGCGCGTGACCGATCAGCAGATTGCCTGGTTCGATGCGCTGGACGAGGCGGGCGCGATTTCGGCGCCGTTCAACCGCTGGCTTTTCACCAACAATGACAGCCGGTTTCCCGAACAGGCCGGGCTGAGGGGCGCCCTCACGGGGACGTTCTGGGTGCTGCTGATCTGTTTTGCGATCTCGTTCCCGCTGGGGATCGGGGCGGCGATCTATCTGGAGGAATTCGCGCCGAAGGGGCGGATGTCGGACCTGATCGAGGTCAACATCAACAATCTGGCGGCCGTGCCTTCGGTGGTGTTCGGGCTTCTGGGGCTGGCGATGTTCATCGGCTGGTTCGGGATGCCGCGGTCGGCGCCGATCGTGGGGGGGCTGACGCTGTCGCTGATGACGCTGCCGACGATCATCATCGCGACGCGGGCCGCGCTGAAGGCGGTGCCGCCATCGATCCGCGAGGCGGCGCTGGGGGGGGGGGCGTCCAACCAGCAGGCGGTCTTCGGCCATATCCTGCCGCTGGCGATGCCGGGGATCATGACGGGCACGATCATCGGCATGGCGCAGGCCATCGGCGAGACGGCGCCGCTGCTGCTGGTCGGGATGAATGCCTTCGTGACTTCGGCGGCGGCCTCTCCGTTCGAGAGTGCGACGACGCTGCCCACGCAGATCTATATCTGGGCCGACAGCCCCGAGCGCGGCTTCGTGAGCCGGACCTCGGCGGCGATTCTGGTGCTCTTGGGGTTTCTGGTCGTGATGAACCTGCTGGCGATCATCCTGCGGCGCAGGTTCGAGCGGCAATGGTAGGGGGCGGGTGAGCGGATGCTGGACAATTCAAGGCTGACGGAGCGGATCATGGCCGGCGAGACGACGAAGATCAGCGCGCGGGGCGTGAACGTGCATTACGGGCAGAACCATGCGCTGAAGGATGTCGATGTCGATATCCTGGACAAGACGGTGACGGCCTTCATCGGGCCGTCGGGCTGCGGCAAGTCGACCTTCCTGCGCTGCATCAACCGGATGAACGACACGATCGCCAGCGCGCGGGTGACCGGCACGATCCTGATCGACGGCGAGAACATCCATGACCCGGCAGTGGACCCGGTGCAGCTGCGCGCCAAGGTCGGGATGGTGTTCCAGAAGCCCAATCCGTTTCCGAAGTCGATCTATGACAACGTCGCCTATGGGCCGAAGATTCACGGGCTCGCGCGCAACCGGGCGGAGCTGGACGATATCGTGGAGCGGTCGCTGCGGCGGGCGGCGATCTGGGACGAGGTGAAGGACCGGCTGGCGGCGCA
>JBEIDZ010000171.1:0-6476 GCA_040383215.1 Paracoccaceae bacterium
GCCTCTTCGGTGAAGGGATTCCCCAAACGCGCGGCCTATGGCGCGGCCAAGGCCGGCGTGATCGGCCTGACCAAGGCGGTCGCGGCCGACTATCTCCCGCACCGCATCCGCGCCAATGCGATCTGCCCCGGCACGGTCGATTCGCCCTCGCTGCGCGCCCGGATCGAGGATCTGGCCGCCCGCATGGGCAGCGCCGAACAGGCGATGAAGTTCTTCATCGACCGCCAGCCCGCCGGCCGCTTCGGCACGCCCGAGGAAATCGCGGGCCTTGCGGCCTTCCTCGCCTCGGATGACAGTGCCTTCATGACCGGCCAGGCGATCAACATCGACGGCGGTATCACGATCTGAAGGGAGACAAGACCATGACCATCATCTGGGCGCTCGTCATCGGCGCCATCGCAGGCTGGCTCGCGGGCAAGCTCGTCGAGGGCGGCGGCTTCGGCCTCGTTGGCAACATCGCGGTCGGCATCGTCGGCGGCGTGATCGGGAGCCTGCTTCTCGGCTGGCTCGGCATCGCCCCCGGCGGCGGCACCGTCGGCTCGATCATCGGCGCCACGATCGGCGCGGTGGTTCTGCTCATGCTCATCCGCCTCGTCCGGCGCTAGGCCAGACCGGCGCGCGGCCGCCAGGGCGGTTGCGCATCCCCGCGCGTTGCGCGACACTCGCTCCGCCGGCATCGGGCCGGCGAGAGCGCAACTTGTTCAGGAGGACGCCATGGCCGCAGAGACGCCGAAGGGCCGGTCGGGGGCCGAGGACCTTCAGGCCCAGCTCGACACGCTGAAGGCCGAGATCGCATCCCTCGCCGCAACGCTCCAGGCCGACGGCTGGAAAATGGCCGAGGCGCTGAAGGACCGCGCCGGCGGTCTCTCAGACGAGGCCGCCGCCCGGGCGCGCGCCGCGCTCCACGACATCCGCGCCGAAACCGACCGGCTCGAAGACCGGCTCGAAGCGCAGGTCCGCGAAAAACCCTTGCAGAGCCTGCTCACGGCTTTCGGGCTGGGGCTCATCGTCTCGATCATCCTGCGGCGCTAGGGTGGTCTCCCCCGGGGACCTCGCCGAACTGCTGACCGGGCGCTACCGCCGGATGGCCGCGGCGCGGGCCCGTGGTGCCGCGGTCTATGCCGCGGCCGCACTTTTCTTCCTGATCGCGCTCCTGGCCCTGCTCGTCGCCGGAACGATCCTGCTCGCCCGCGTGGTCGGGCCGCTGCCCGCGACGCTTCTCGTGGCCCTCGGCGCCTGCCTCATCGGTCTGATCCTGCTCCTCGCCGCAGGCGCGCAGAGCCGCGCCGCGCGGCGGCGCGAAGCCGAGGAGGCCGCAACCCAGCGCCAGGCCATGCTCCTGATGATGGCCGGCCTGCCGATCCTGCGCAGCCGCACCGGCCTTCTGGCCGCCGTGGCGGTGGGCCTGCTCGCGGGCCTCCTGACCGCCCGCGACAAGGACGACCCCAAGGCCTGACCCCGCGCCCTGCGCCGCCCTCCGGGTGCAAAGACCAGGGACACCGCCACCCGGCACAAAACCCCACATCCGCTGCCATCCGGCCCGCCGGTCCCGCCCAGCCGCCCCCCCTGTCACGCCGCGGCTTTTGCCGGCCCCCCCCGACCGTCCGCCGCAAAGCCGGCCCCGGGGCCTGACCCCATCGCCCGCACGGCCCGCCGGCGCGGGGCCGCGGGATCCGTCGCGCCAGACACCCGACCAGGCTCCGCGTCACACCTCGTGCCGATCCGGGCGATCCACTCCTCGTTCCGACCACGCTGGCCGCAGACCCGTCCGCCACCCCAACCGCCCGCGAAGCGGCCAACTCCAAGGCCCACCTCCAAAGACCCCCCACCCGCCGGGTGCGAGGACCGAGGGACCGCCTCCCTGCGCCTTGCCTTCCTCCCGCCTGCGACCTCCTCGGGTCCCGCCCAGCCGCCCCGCCTGTCACGCCGAAGCCTGCGCAAACCTCCCCGCCGGGCCCCTGACCGCCCGCCACAAGGCCGGCCCCAGGGCCCGACCCCCTCGCCGGCCTCCCCTCCCGGTCCCTGCTGACCCCGGCCGCAAATCCGCCCGCAATGCCGGCGGCCCCGCCGCGTGGCTCCCCCCCATTTTCTGTCCCCAAATATCCCGGGGGGGCCTGCCACAGGCAGCCAGGGGGCAGCGCCCCCCTCCTCCCGCCCGGCATCCGCGCCACAGCGGCGGCCCGGGCGTTTCCCCCTTCCACCCCCTGCCCCCAGCCGCTACCCTCGCTCCAGACGCAATCCGGACCCTGCCATGATCCCCGTTTCCGCCGCCGGCATCGGCTTCACCTTTGACCCCGTCGGCGGCTTCCTGCGCGACCTGCGCGTGACTAACGGCGACCGCATCCTCGCGCCGCTGCACACCGCCCCCTGGGTGACCGCGGCCGAACCGACCGAGGGCCTGCCCGTCCACCTCGCGCGCCTCGCTGGCGACTTCTTCTGTGCCCCCTTCGCCCGGGCCGATGGCGCCTCCACCATGCATGGCTGGCCCGCCAACGGCCACTGGACGATCCAGCAAGGCCCAGAATTCCGCGCCGTGCTCGACCACCCCGTGCTCGGTGCAACGCTGGTCAAGTCCCTGACCCTCCTCGACAATCACCCCTTCGTCTACCAGCGCCACAGCTTCATCGGCGGCCAGGGCACAACCTCGGTCGCCAATCATGCGATGATCGCGCTGCCCGGCGGGGGCACCCTGCGCTTCTCGCCCAAGCGCTGGTTCGAAAACACCGCCCAGCCGCAGGAAACCGACCCCGCCCGCGGCCGCTCCGCGCTCGCCTATCCCGCCCGCAGCGCCGATCCGCGCCGCTTCCCCCTCGCCACGGGCGGCACGACCGACCTGACCCGCTACCCCTGGGTCCCCGGGCACGAGGATTTCGCCGCCGGGATCGAGGCGCCCGGCCATGCGCTCGGCTGGACCGCGGTCACGCGGCACGGCGCGGGCGATCTCTACCTCTCGCTGCGCCGCGCCCAGGCGCTGCCGATGACCATGCTCTGGCATTCCGATGCCGGCCGCGACTACGCCCCCTGGAACGGCCGCCACCGCGCCGTCCTCGGCGTCGAGGAAGGCGCCGCCCCCCACATGCTCGGCCTTGGTGCTGCCGAAAGCCCTGACCCGCTCACCGCCGCCGGCCAGGCCAGCGGCGTCACCCTCTCGCCCTTCGGCACCGCCGAGGTGCGCCACGTCATCGGCGCCATCGCCTGGCCCGAGCGCGAACCCGTGCTCGCCCTCACCCCCGGCGCGGACAGTCTCACCGTCACCGGCGAAGGCGGCACCCGCCGCACCATCCCCTTCGCAACCGGCTTCCTGCTCTGAAAGGCCTCCGCCCCATGCCGCTCGAAACGCCCGACCAGACGCCGCTCATCCCCTACCAGCTGCCCTTCCCGCGCGACGCGCTGGCCGAAATCGTCGTGCCCCGCGCCATCCCCGAAGATGAACGGCTCTGGGTTCCCCAGGCCGACCAGGTCTGGTTCCGCCCGCTCTGCCTCAACCGCTCGCAGGGCTACTGGATGAACCTCCTGCGCGTGCGGCGCTCAGGCGTGCTCTCGCGCCACCGCCACCCCCAGGCGGTGCATGGCTTCGTGCTCAAGGGGCGCTGGCACTATCTCGAACACGACTGGACGGCCGAGGAAGGCTCTTACGTCTTCGAACCCCCGGGCGAGACCCATACCCTCGTCGTCCCCGAAGGCGTCGAGGAGATGATCACCCTCTTCCAGGTCAACGGCGTGATGTCCTACGTCGACCCCTGGGGCAAACCGCTCGGCTACGAAGACGTCTTCACCAAGATCGAGATGTGCCGCCGCCACTTCGCCGCGACCGGCCTCGGCGAGGATTACGCCGACCGGTTCATCCGCTGATGCCGCCCCGCTTCGACGGGCAGAGCGTGCTCGTCATCGGCGGCACCTCGGGCATCGGCGAGGGGATCGCGACAGGCTTCCGCGCCGCCGGCGCACGCGGGCTCGCGACCGGCGCGACCGCTGCCGGATGCTCCGCCCCCGGCGCCGCGCCGCTCGACGTGCGCGACGCGGCCGCCGTCGCCGCGCTGATCGGCGCGCTGCCCCGGCTTGACCACCTGATCTATGCCGCGGGCATCATCCGCCGCGGCGCCGAACACGACCCCGCCGTCTTTGCCCAGGTGCTCGAGGTCAACCTCACCGGCGCGATGCGCGCCGCCGCCGCCGCGCGCGCGCAGCTTGCCGCCGCAAAGGGGACGCTGCTTCTCACCGCCTCGATGCACAGCTTCTTCGCCGGGCCGCTGATCCCCGGCTATTCCGCCTCCAAGGGCGGGATCGCACAACTCACCAAATCCCTCGCCATCGCCTGGGCGGCCGAGGGTATCCGCGTCAACGCGCTGGCGCCCGGCTGGATCGCGACCCCGCTCACCGCCGCCCTTCGCGACGACCCCGCCCGCGCCGCGCCGATCCTTGCCCGCACCCCGATGGGCCGCTGGGGCACGCCCGAAGACCTCGCCGGCCCCGCGCTCTTTCTCGCCTCCCCGCTTGCGGCCTTCGTCACCGGCGCCATCCTGCCCGTCGACGGCGGCTACCTCGCCGCCTGAGCCAGGGCCCGCCCCGGGGTGGATGAAACCTCCGCGCCCTCCCCCAAACGCATCTCCTCCGCCCGACCGAGGCTGCCAAATCCTGCCGTGCCCGCCCGGCGGGTAAGCGCAGCGAACCGATTCTGGCTGCCATCGTGCCACCGGCACGATGGCGTCACGCTCCGGACGTCGTCATTCCGCCAAAAATCCTGCGGCGCGTGAACACCGGCCACGTAGAGTGGGTGAAACCCACGCCCTCCCACGTCACATCACCAAGGGAAGCGCCCGCCCCGAGGGGTGTGCGGGACAGCGCCGTCAGCCGAGCCTCTCGGCCAGCGTCGCCCCGATCCCGTAGGGTGGGTGCAACCCACCACCTCCCCCCCGCGTCAGCAGGGGCAGCGCCCGACCCGCGAGGTGGGTGCGACAGCGCACGACCCGAGGGGGGGCAGCACATCTCCGCCAGCCGCGCCCGTCCCGCCACTCTCGCCCTGATCCCGGAGGGTGGGTGTAACCTACGACCACGCACCCCGCGTCACATAGGGCAGCGCCCGACCCGCGGGGTGGGTGCGATAGAGCCCGCCCCGGGGGGGCGGGTCGGGCGCTGCCCGGCCTCATGGCCGGGCGGGCCAACCCCGACACTCTCGCCCGGTTCTCGTAGGCCGGGTGAAACCCCCCGCGCTCACACCCCCGCCCAGTGCCGCGCCATGGCGAGCCCGGCGGCGGTCGGCCGCATCGCCGGCGCCCGGTCATGCACCGCGATCCCCGCCCGCGCGCCGAAGATGCGCTTGCCATAGCAGATCAGCTGCTCGAGCGACTGCATCGCAAAGAGCGCGCCCGGCAGAAAGGCCGCATAGGCCCGCTCCGCCCCTGCGGCATCCCCCGCAGCCCAGGCGCGCCAGCACGCCACCACCCCCGGCAGCACATCGGGCGCCACGATGAAGCCCGCCGCCCCCGCGCGCAGGCAATCGGTCATCTCGATCCCGCCGCGCCCGTTCAGCACCGTGAGCCTCTCCCCGGCCACCGCGACCAGCGCGGCAAGCTCGGCCGCCGTCCCCTCGGCCTTGACATGGGTAAAGCCGTCGCAGCGCGCCGCAAGCGCCGCCAGATCGGCCGCCGCAAGCGACCGGCCCAGATATTGCGGCGCGTTCTGCACCGCAAAGGGAAGCCGCAGGGCCCCCCCGACGCGGGCGAAGAAGTCCAGATATTCCCCCGCCCCGTAGCTCCCCGCAATCGGCGGCTGGAGAATGAGCCACGCCGCCCCCGCCGCCTCGGCATGGCGGGCCAGTGCCACCTGCGTGGCCACCGCATTGCCCGTGACCGTAACCGACAGCGCCAACTCCCCCCGGTCCTCGGCCGCCCAGTCGATGACCTGCCGCTGCTCGGCCTCCGTCAGCTTGCCCACCTCGGTTGCAAGGCCCAGCACCGTCACCCCGTCGGCCCCGGCCGCGCGCACATAATCCATCTGCGCCGCCATTGCCCCCCGGTCGAGCCGCTCCTGCCCGTCAAAGAGCGCATAAAGCACCGCATGGATGCCGCCGAACCGCCGCATCACCATTCCGCCACCGACCCGTCGCCATGGCGCCAGACCGGCGCGCGCCAGCGATGCCCGATCCGCGCCATCTCGGCGACCTTGTCCTCGTCCACCTCGATGCCCAGCCCCGGCCCCTGCGGAATCAGGAGATGCCCGCCCTCGATCACGATCCCGCCCGGCCGGACATAATCCAGCACATCCGCCCCGGCATTGTAATGGATGCCGATCGACTGCTCCGGGATAAAGGCATTGTGGCAGACCGCATCCACCTGCAGCGACGCGGCCAGCGCAATCGGCCCGATCGGGCAATGCGGCGCCAGCGCCACGTCATAGGCCTCCGCCCAGTGCCCGATCCGCACCATCTCGGAAATCCCGCCCGCATGGGCCGTGTCGGGGTTGATGACCCGCGCCGC
>JBEIDZ010000172.1:0-6473 GCA_040383215.1 Paracoccaceae bacterium
GAATCCGCGACAACCCCGCCGCCCACGTTCATCACCACCCGATCCTCCCAGAGCGACAATGTGCGGATCGCGACCGAGAAATCCGCGTCACCCCCCGGCGCCATCCAGCCCACCGCCCCGCAATAGACGCCGCGCGGCGCCCCTTCGACCGCGCGGATGATCTCCATCGCGCGCAGCTTGGGCGCCCCCGTCACCGACCCGCAGGGAAACAGCGCAGCCATCAGCCCCGCCAGCGTCGGCGCCCCGGCGAGTTCCCCCACGACCGTCGAGGTCATCTGATGCACCGTCGCATAGCGCTCCATCGCGTAAAGCGCAGGCACCCGGACCGTGCCCACCCGGGCCAGCCGCCCGATGTCGTTGCGCAACAGGTCGACGATCATCAGGTTTTCGGCCCGCGCCTTGGGGCTGGCCTGCAATTCGGCCGCATTGGCGGCATCGCGCGCAGGGTCGGGGTCGCGCGGGGCGGTGCCCTTCATCGGCCGCGCCGTGATCCGCCGCCCCTCGACCGCAAAGAACAGCTCGGGCGAGCGTGACACCACCGCCGGCGCGCCCGGCAGCGCCGCGCCGAAATCGACCAGGGCGCCATGCCCGACCGCGCCCGTCCGGCGCAGCCGCCCATAGAGCCCCGGCGCGCTGCCCGACAAAAGCCGCGTCTCCATCGGAAAGGTCAGGTTGACCTGATAGCAATCCCCCGCCGCGATGGCCGCCTGCACTTGCGCAAAGGCCCGGTCATAGGCCGCGCGCGTCACCGCCGGCGCGGGCGGGGCGATCAGCGCCTCACCCGCCGCACCGGCCATCGCGGCAAGCATCGCCTCGGCCGGCGCGGGCCCGTCAAAAACGCCCATCGCGACCAGCGGCCCCTCGGTCGGCGGCACGATGGCGCGCAGCCGCGGCTCGAAGGCATAACCCGCCTCATAGGCCAGCCAGCCCGCAACCCAGGCGCTCGCCGCCCGCGCCGCGTCCAGCCGGGCCAGCGCGGGCGCGACCTCGTCCACCCCCCAGGCCGCCACGACCTCGCGCGCGCCGGCAAAGACAGCAGGCCCCCCGCCCGGACCATGTTCGACCAGAATCACGCGCAGCCCCCCCGGCCCCGCGATAGGGCCGCGCGCGCGCGACCGCCAGTCCCGCCGCGCCCTCCCGGCTGCCGAAACCGACGCGGCACCTCGGCCCTTGCACCCCGGGCACCCGCGTCTATAAGGCACGTCACTTGGCCCGGCACCCGCCCCCGCCCGAGAGGTCTACGATGCCCCGACGCAGCGACATCTCCTCGATCATGATCATCGGCGCGGGGCCCATCATCATCGGCCAGGCCTGCGAATTCGACTACTCCGGCGCCCAGGCCTGCAAGGCGCTCAAGGAAGAAGGCTACCGCGTCATCCTCGTCAACTCGAACCCCGCCACGATCATGACCGACCCGGGCCTGGCCGACGCCACCTATATCGAGCCCATCACCCCCGACATCGTGGCCCGGATCATCGAAAAAGAACGCCCCGACGCGCTTCTGCCCACCATGGGCGGGCAAACCGGGCTCAACACCGCGCTCGCGTTGGCCGACATGGGCGTGCTCGACCGCTTCGGGGTCGAGATGATCGGCGCCAAGCGCGCCGCCATCGAGATGGCCGAGGACCGCAAGCTCTTCCGCGAGGCGATGGACCGGATCGGGCTCGAAAACCCCCGCGCCACCATCGTCACTGCCCCCATCGGCGCCAACGGCCGCAAGGACCTCAAGGCCGGCGTCACCCTCGCCCTGGCCGCGCTCGAAGAGATCGGCCTGCCCGCGATCATCCGCCCCGCCTTCACCCTTGGCGGCACCGGCGGCGGGGTCGCCTACAACCGCGCCGAATACGAACATTTCTGCCGCTCCGGCATGGACGCCTCTCCCGTGGGCCAGATTCTCGTCGACGAAAGCCTTCTCGGCTGGAAGGAGTTCGAGATGGAGGTCGTCCGCGACAAGGCCGACAACTGCATCATCGTCTGCTCGATCGAGAACGTCGACCCGATGGGCGTGCATACCGGCGATTCGATCACCGTCGCCCCCGCGCTCACGCTCACCGACAAGGAATACCAGATGATGCGCAACGGCTCGATCGCCGTCCTGCGCGAAATCGGCGTCGAAACCGGCGGCTCGAACGTGCAATGGGCGGTCGACCCCCGCACCGGCCGCATGGTCGTGATCGAGATGAACCCCCGCGTCAGCCGCTCCTCCGCGCTCGCCTCCAAGGCGACCGGCTTTCCCATCGCCAAGATCGCGGCCAAGCTCGCCGTCGGCTACACGCTCGACGAACTCGACAACGACATCACCAGGGTCACCCCGGCCAGTTTCGAGCCGACCATCGACTATGTCGTGACCAAGATCCCCCGCTTCGCCTTTGAAAAGTTCCCCGGCGCCGAGCCGCTCCTCTCCACCGCGATGAAGTCCGTGGGCGAGGCGATGGCGATCGGCCGGACCATCCACGAATCCATGCAGAAGGCGCTCGCCAGCCTCGAGACCGGCCTGACCGGCTTTGACGAGATCGCCATCCCCGGCGCCCCGGACCGCGCCGCCATCGTCGCCGCACTGTCGCGCGCCACGCCCGACCGGCTGCGCACCATCGCCCAGGCCATGCGCCACGGCCTGACCGACGACGACATCCACGCCGCCACCGCCTATGACCCGTGGTTTCTGGCCCGCATCCGCGAAATCGTTGCGGCCGAGGCCGACCTGCGCCGCACCGGCCTGCCCGTCACCGAAGAGGGCCTGCGCCGGCTCAAGATGCTGGGCTTCACCGATGCCCGCCTCGCCCGCCTCACCGGGCGCGACGAAGGCCAGGTCCGCCGCGCCCGCGAAAGGCTGGGCGTCACCGCCGTCTTCAAGCGCATCGACACCTGCGCCGCCGAATTCGAGGCGCAGACCCCCTACATGTACTCGACCTACGAAAGCCCCGTCATGGGCGAGGTCGAATGCGAAGCCCGCCCCTCGGCCCGGCGCAAGATCGTCATCCTCGGCGGCGGGCCCAACCGCATCGGCCAGGGGATCGAATTCGACTACTGCTGCTGCCACGCCTGCTATGCCCTGACCGCGGCCGGGTACGAGACGATCATGATCAACTGCAACCCCGAAACCGTCTCGACCGATTACGACACCTCCGACCGGCTCTATTTCGAACCGCTGACCTTCGAACACGTGATGGAAATCCTGCGCGTCGAACAGGACAACGGCACGCTCCACGGCGTCATCGTCCAGTTCGGCGGTCAGACCCCGCTCAAGCTTGCCAATGCGCTGCACGAGGCCGGAATCCCCATCCTCGGCACCACGCCCGACGCCATCGACCTCGCCGAAGACCGCGAACGCTTCCAGAAACTCGTGGCAGACCTCGGCCTGAAACAGCCCGTCAACGGCATCGCCTCCTCGCCGGCCCAGGCGGTCGAGATCGCAACCCGTATCGGCTTTCCCCTCGTCATCCGCCCCTCCTACGTCCTCGGCGGCCGCGCGATGGAAATCGTGCGCGACATGGACCAGCTCCGCCGCTACATCGCCGAGGCGGTGCAGGTCTCGGGCGACAGCCCCGTCCTGCTCGACAGCTATCTCTCCGGCGCGGTCGAGGTTGATGTCGACGCCCTGTCAGACGGCGAAGCGGTCCACGTCGCCGGCATCATGCAGCATATCGAGGAAGCGGGCGTCCATTCCGGCGACAGCGCCTGCTGCCTGCCGCCCCATACGCTCCCCGCCGAAGTGCTGGCCACGATCGAGGAACAGACCATCCGGCTCGCCCGCGCGCTCCGCGTCGTCGGCCTGATGAACGTCCAGTTCGCGGTCAAGGCCGATGCCGCGAACCGGCCCGAGGTCTATCTGCTCGAGGTCAATCCCCGCGCCAGCCGCACCGTCCCCTTCGTCGCCAAGGCGACCGACAGCGCCATCGCCTCCATCGCCGCCCGCCTCATGGCGGGAGAGCCGCTCTCGAACTTCCCCCGCCGCGCACCCTATCAGAACGCAAGCTACGACACGCCCCTGCCCTATGCCGACCCGATGACCCTGACCGACCCCAACATGCCCTGGTTCAGCGTCAAGGAGGCGGTGATGCCCTTCGCCCGCTTCCCCGGCGTCGACACGATCCTCGGGCCCGAGATGCGCTCGACCGGCGAGGTGATGGGCTGGGACCGCAGCTTCCCCCGCGCCTTCCTCAAGGCGCAGATGGGCGCGGGCACGCATCTGCCGACGGCGGGCCGGGTCTTCATCTCGATCCGCGATGCCGACAAGGGCGCCGACATGGCCGAAGCCGCGGCGATCCTCGTCGCGCTCGGCTTCACCATCCTCGCCACCCGCGGCACCGCCGCCTGGCTCAAGTCGCGCGGCATCCCCTGCGAGACGGTGAACAAGGTCTTCGAAGGCGGGCGCACCATCGTCGACCGCCTCAAGGATGGCGACGTGGCACTGGTGATGAACACGACCGAAGGCGCCCAGGCCGTGGCCGACAGCCGCGACATCCGCGCCGTCGCGCTCTATGACAAGATCCCCTATTTCACCACCGCTGCCGCGAGCCACGCCGCCGCGCTGGCGATGAAGGCGCGCGAGGAAGGCGAAATCGGCGTCCGCTCGCTCCAGGTCTGACCGCCGCGGCTCTTCGCCCCGCCTCATCTGGTCCCCCCGAAGCCGGGCCCTCACACCCGGGCCCGTCCCGGCCCGGCCGGCCGCGGACACACCCGGCCGTGCCACATCCGGCGTTGCCCGCCCGTCAGGGCCCGCACGCCACGTTAACCACCCTTCCCCCCCTTTTTCGCACCGACGCAATACCGACGCGATACCGACGTGATACCGAAAGCTGATTCCGCCCCGGGATCAGCCCGTTAACCCTGATTCGCAGCCCTCTGTCGCCGCTGGAACCTGCCAGTCGGCGTGGTCGGTCCTCACACAGCGATGCTCCGGCGCCACGCCGATGACCTGGCCCGGGTCCCACACCCCTAACCCCCTGAAAAGGGACACCAATCCCCTCGCCCCGATCCGGGATGAATCCGCATTGTCCGCAATCCGGACGTTTTCGGGCCCGACAGGCGAAGGATTGCCAGGATCGTCATTCAGCCGCGCAGGAACCTCCTCCAGGATTGCCGCATCTGGCCCAAGGGCAAAGACAAAAAAGACGACCCGCCCTCCCCTCCCCATGCGCAGCCGACAGATCCCGGCCGGAACGATGCTGATGTCATCCGCTTGATAAACATCGGGAATATCGGGGCACCCGTTATTGGCCCGCCCGAATGGACACGGCAGACTCCCCCCTCAATGTGCCGCGGCCCAGGTCGCCCCGCGCCCCGCCTCCACCGTCAGGTGCACGTCAAGCTTCACCGCCGGCATCGCCGCCTCCTCCATCACCGCGCGGGCCGCCGCGATCAGCGGATCCGCCGCGCCCTCCTCCACCTCGAACAAGAGCTCGTCATGCACCTGCAACAGCATCCGCCCCGGCAGTCCGGCAATCGCCGCCTCCATCCGCACCATCGCCCGGCGGATGATGTCGGCCGCCGTCCCCTGGATCGGCGCATTGATCGCCGCGCGCCGCGCAAAACCCGCAGCCGGCCCCTTGGCATTGATCTCGGGCGTGTGAATCTTCCGCGCGAACAGCGTCTGCACGTATCCATGCTCCTTCGCAAAGGCGACGGTGGCGTCCATATAGGCGCGGATGCCGGGAAAGCGCTCGAAATAGCGGTCGATGAAGCCCTGCGCCTGATCGCGCGGAATACGCAGGTTCCGCGCAAGGCCAAAGCCCGAAATCCCATAGATCACGCCGAAGTTGATCGCCTTCGCCTGCCGGCGCACCTCGGGCGTCATCTGGTCAAGCGGCACGCCGAACATTTCCGACGCCGTCATCGCGTGGATGTCCTGCCCTTCGCGGAAGGCGCGCTTGAGCGCATCGATCCCCGCGACATGCGCCAGAATCCTAAGTTCGATCTGGCTGTAGTCAAGTGAGACCAGCACCCGCCCCGGATCGGCGACAAAGGCCTCGCGGATGCGCCGCCCCTCTTCGGTGCGCACCGGGATGTTCTGCAGGTTCGGATCGGTCGAGGCGAGCCGGCCCGTATTCGCCCCGGCGATGGAATAGGACGTATGCACCCGCCCCGTTTCGGGGTTGATGTAATCCTGCAGCGCATCCGTATAGGTCGATTTCAGCTTCTGCAGCTGCCGGTAATCCAGCACGCGCGCGGCAAACTCATGCTCGGTCGCCAGATCCTCGAGCACATCCGCCGTCGTCGCCCACTGCCCGGTCTTGGTCTTGGTCCCCCCCGGCAGCCCCATCCGGCCGAACAGGATCTCGCCCACCTGCGCGGGCGAGTTGACGTTGAAACTCTCCCCGGCCAGTTCGTGGATCCCGGCCTCGAGCCCCGCCATCTTCTGCGCGAAGGCCGCCGACATCCGGCTCAGCGTCGCCCGGTCGACGCGGATGCCCGCCATTTCCATCCGCGCCAGCACCGGCACCAACGGCCGCTCCAGCGTCTCATAGACGGTC
>JBEIDZ010000173.1:0-6463 GCA_040383215.1 Paracoccaceae bacterium
GCAGAACGCCGCCGTCAACCGCTTCGTCGCCCGCTTGCTTTCCGATGCCATCGCCATCTTACCCCACATTCTTGGCAGCCTGCCCCACAATTCAGGTCGGAACCGGCTAGACTTTCTAGGAACAGTATGGCTATTCTTTCAACTGGAAACAAGGGTTTACTGGAATGATCGGACACAGTCTGGAATGGATTATGGGGGCCTTAGTCTCCGTCACCATTTGTTTTCGCGAGTTTGAAGGTTTTCATGCCTCGCGCATTGTGACGCGACTTGCGTGGCTTGCAGGCCCTCTCGACCCCTGTTGACCTGAAACTGCAGGCGAAACAGTGACCCGGAATGGCATGGGTCTTTATCTGGGATTTGGCGCGATCCGGTCTCCGGCTGGGAGATCGGCGCTGGACCTGACTCCATGCCATTCCGAAGCGGACGCGGGCCTTGTCGCGTCGCTTCAGCCGGGCACAAAGTGAATGCGCTCTCCCAGGAATTCAGCGCTTTGCGCGGCATCATGGTCATTGGCCGCAGCGAGGATGTCCGCAGAGGCCCCACCGTCGACGAAGGCGATCTGATCCTGAAACCCGGGGAGGAGGAGGTCTCTCGGGAAGGCTTCCACCTGCTCTGCGTGCCACGGCCCAGAGCGGCGCGGGCTGATCGCCAGCCTGCCGAAACGCGATGTCCTGTCCCGCTTTGCGATGGAAGTGGCCAACAGGGCATGTCTCGTCAACAGGCAGGCGGACCCACGAAGGGCGTGGCAACAGGGAGCTTCAGGTGCACGGCCCCGGGGCGCTGGCGGAACGCAGCGTTCCAAAGGCACCCGGGCACAAGCCCTGTCACTATCCGGGGGACCGGCATGGCTGTGCCATTCAAAATCAAAGGAATGGTCGCGTTCGGCAAGAGCCCGAGGGGGCAGTGCGGGGGTCGTGGGGAAAACCCATCACGGGTTCCGTCACGCGCCGTCTTTGCGGGTTGATCCCCGAAGGCGCCGCAAGGCCCCTCCTGACCGACATCCGCGTGGCTGGTGGAGCCGAGGGGGATCGAACCCCTGACCTCATCATTGCGAACGATGCGCTCTCCCAACTGAGCTACGACCCCGAGCCGATATCCTGATTGGACCTTTCATCTGGCGCTGTCAAGGCAGGCCATCCGAGCCCGGGACGGCCAGATGTCACCGCGAATGCCGCGACGCAGCAATCGCGAAACACCCCAGGACGGGCGATGCCGGAGTGCGGCGAACGGCGGCCGAACGGGGCCGGCGCGCCGGGCCCGTGCCTGCGCTTCATCCGGCGCCGCCGGGGCGCGTCGCCGCCCCCGCACCTCGGGGTTGGGCTGTCAGGGCAGCCCCCGGTGCCCTGCGCAAACCGCCTTCGCGCTCCCCCGCCTTTGGCAAAGGCCGATCCGTAACCCGCCGCAGCGAAAGGCTGGCCGGCCCCGGGCGGCCCCGCATTCGCCCCGCGCCCCTGCGCGCGGGTCCCTAGCCCAGGGCCTTCTCGGCCGGGGTCTTTGCCGCTGCCCTCTCGATCAGCGCGATGAGGTCGCCGGAAGACCGCGCCTTGATCAGACCGCCATCGGTCATCCGCTGCATCGCATCCTCATGTGCGACCCGGGTGGATGACGCCAGACAATCCTCCACCAGCGTGACATAGAACCCCCGGTCCGCCGCATCCCGCGCGGTCAGTTCGACGCAGCCCTCGGTCACGATCCCCGTGACCCAGAGCCGGTCCACCTTCATGTTGCGCAGGATCTGGTCGATCGCGGTCGAGTTGAAGGTCCCCGCGCTTGTCTTGTCGATGACGAGTTCGTCCCCCTGCGGCGCGACCAGCTCGAGAAAGTCGTCGTCGCGCGCATCCGCCGACAGCGCCTTCTGTTCCATCGCAAGCGACCGCTGGCCGTCGCGGCAATCGCTGGTCAGGTACTTGACCCGGATATGGACAAGCTCGATCCCGCCCGCCCGGCAGGCATCCTGCAGGCGCCGGACGTTTGGCAGGACCTTGTCGATGAAGGCCCAGCGTTCGTTCAGCAGGTCCGGCCGCCCCTGGGCACGGCAGAGCCGGCCCATCCAGCCGTCGGGATGGGCGTCAAGATATTGCAGATCGATGATCAAAAGCGCCGTGCGTCCTGCGTCGAACGGGGGTTCCTTCGGTTCGGGGACAAGCTCGTAATAGGGATCATGGGCCATCGGGGTCTCCTCTAGAGGCTGGCATGGTGGTGGCAGCGGACGACATGGCCCGCCGCAACCGTTTCGGGCGGCGGGGCGATCGACCGGCAGATATCGGTCGCATGCGCGCAGCGGGTCTGGAAATGGCATCCGGGCGGCGGGCTCAGCGGGGACGGCGGCTCTCCGGTCAGGGCCGCCGTGCCACCCCGCCGCGCCGGATCGGGCCGCGGCGCCGCGCGCAGAAGCGCCCGCGTGTAGGGATGCCGCGCCGCGCCGAAAATCTGGTCGCGGGTTCCCGCCTCGACGATCCGGCCCAGGTACATCACCCCGACCCGGTCGCTCAGATAGCGCACGACCGACAGATCATGCGCGATGAACAGGAGCGTCAGACCAAGCCTGTCGCGCAGGTCCAGCAGCAGGTTCATGATCTGCGCCTGGACCGAGACATCGACCGCAGAGACAGGTTCGTCCGCCACGATGAAACGCGGCTCGACGGCCAGCGCGCGCGCAATGCCGATGCGCTGCCGCTGCCCGCCGGAAAAGGCGCCCGGCAACCGGTCCGCCGCCTCGGGCGACAATCCGACCAGCCCCATGAGTTCCGCGATCCGCTCGCCGATCCCGGCCTGCGGCCGCAGCCGGTGGACGCGCAGCACCTCGGACAGAGCCTCGCGCACCGTCAGGCGCGGGTTGAGCGACGAAAACGGGTCCTGGAAGATCATCTGGACATCCCGCCGCGCCGCGCGCATGGCGGCAGGGCTCAGGCTCGCCAGATCCGTCCCGTCAAACAGAACCCGGCCTGCCGTCGGCTCGACCAGGCGCAACAGGCACCGCCCGAGCGTCGTCTTGCCCGACCCGGATTCTCCGACGAGGCTGAACACCTCGCCCCGCGCGATGGCAAAGCCGACATCGTCAACCGCGATCAGCGGCGCCCGCGCCCGGCCCGAAAGCCGCGCCGCCAGACCTCGCGCGACGGGGTAATGCTTGGACAGACCTTCGACCTGCAGGAGCGGCTCAGGCATCGGCGCGCTCCCAAAGACCGGCATCGACGCGGTCCGCGTGATGGCATCGTGCGACATGGCCGGGGGCCACCTCGCGCAGGACAGGCTGGGTCTGTCGGCAAAGATCGCTGGCCAGCGGACAACGCGGATGGAAGCGGCATCCCTGCGGCGCCCGTGCCGGATCGGGCGGTGCGCCGGGAATGGGCGACAGGCGCCGGGCCGGCCCTTCAAGCCGCGGCACGCAGGCCAGTAGCCCCGCCGTATAGGGGTGCCGCGGAGCGCCGAAAAGCTCTTCGGTAGCGCAGGTCTCCACGATTTCGCCGGCATACATGACCGCCACGCGCTGGCAGGTCTGGGCCACCACGCCCATGTCATGGGTGACCAGCACCAGCCCCAGGCCGAGGTCGTCCTGCAGTTGCACGAGCAGCCGCAGGATCTGGTCCTGGATGGTGACGTCCAGCGCCGTTGTCGGTTCGTCGGCCAGGATGATCTCGGGCGCGCAGGACAGCGCCGAGGCGATCACGACCCGCTGGCACATGCCGCCGGAAAACTGGTGCGGGTAATCGTCCACGCGCCGGTCCGGTGCCGGAATCCCGACCTGCGCCATGAGCCGGACCGCCTTCGCCCGCGCATCGGCCCTGTCGCGCGCGACCCCGTGTTCCAGCATCGCCTCGCCGATCTGGGCGCCGACGCGATAGACGGGGTTCAGGGCCGATACCGCATCCTGCACGATATTGGCGATCCGCCGTCCGCGGATGCGGGCGAGCTTAGCCTGCGGCAGGGCGACCAGATCATCGTCGCCGAACATCACCTGCCCGCCCGTGATCCGCACGCCCGGCGGCAACAGACCGAGAATGGCCTTCACCGTCATGCTCTTGCCCGATCCGCTTTCGCCGACCAGACCGAAACACTCCCCCGCCGCGACCGTGAAGGACACGTCCCGCACAAGCGCGACGTCCCCGATGGCGGCCGTCAGTCCCCTGATCTCAAGTCCCGCAATCATCCGCGCTCGCGCAGCCCGGCCGCCAGCCCGTCCCCGAAAAGACTGAGCGCGAGCGCGACCACGACGATCGCAAGGCCTGGCAGGGTCACCATCCACCAGGCGGTCAGGATGAACCCCTTGCCTTCGCTGATCATGATCCCCCATTCCGCCGCCGGCGGCTGCACGCCAAGCCCGAGGAACGACAGCGATGTGGTCGACAGGATCACCAGCACGATATCGGTCATCGCAAAGATGATCGTCGGCGTGATCACGTTGGGCAGGATGTGGCGGAACATGATGCGTGCGTGTCCGTAACCCAGCGCGCGCGCCGCCAGCACGTATTCCGCCTTCTTCGCGATCAGCACCTCGGCACGGACGATCCGGGCGTACATGCTCCAGCCCGCCAGCGTCAGCGCGATGTAAAGCGAGATCAGCCCCGGCCCGATGATGGCGATGATCCCGATCACCATGACCAGAAAGGGAAAGGCGCTGAACGTGTCCACCGTGCGCATGATGACGGTATCGGCGAACCCGCCGAAATAGCCCGCGACCCCGCCCAGCGCGAGCCCGAGCAGCCAGGGAAAGAACACGCAGAGAAACCCGATCATGAGGTCAAGCTTGGCGGCATGCAGCACCCGGGAAAAGATGTCCCGCCCGAAGTTGTCCGTCCCGAAGGGATGCGCCCATGACGGCGGCTGCAGCGTGTTGCGCAGGTCCTGTTCAAGCGGGTCATAGGGCGAAAGATAGCCCGCAAAGAGGCTCGCCAGCAGGATGAGCGCAAGGACGGCGCCGCCGGCGAGAAGGCCGGGATGCCGGCGCCAGAGCGCGCGCCGCCCGGCGCTGCCGGCCGGCCCGGTGGCTGCAAGCGCCGCGTCAGTCATAGCTGACCCGCGGGTCGAGCGCGGCATAGACAAGATCGGTGACGAGGTTGATCAGGATGACCAGCAGGCCGAATACCAGCGCGATCCCCTGGATCATCGGATAGTCGCGCGCACTGATCGACGAGACGATGAGCGCGCCAAGACCGGGCAGGCTGAAGACCGTCTCGACCACCACCGACCCGCCCATGAGCCAGCCGATGTTCACGCCGAGGATCGTCACCGTCGCCATCAGCCCGTTGCGCAGCACATGCCGCCGCATCAGCCGCGTCTCGCCCAGGCCCTTGGTGCGGGCGAATTGCACATGGGGGGCCGACATGACCTCGATCAGGCTGGCACGCAGCGTCCGGATCAGGATCGGCGCAAGCGAGGCCGTGATCGTGATCGCGGGCAGCGTCAGGTGCCACAGGATGTCGAGCGGCCCCTTGCCGAAACCCGACAGCGGAAAGACCGGCCAGACCACCGCGAAAAGGATGAGCAGGTTGAGCCCGAGCCAGAAGCCCGGCATCGCCAGCGCGAGCGTGGAGAACCCCCGCACCGCCTGGTCCGTCACGCTGCCCTGCCGCATCGCCGCAGCCACCGCCAGCGGCACGCAGACCGCGACCGACAGGATGACCGACAGCACGACCAGCGTGACGGTGACCGGCAGCCGTTCGAGGATGATATCGAGCACCGGGCGGCGGTAGAAAAGCGACTGGCCAAGATCGCCCTGCGCGACATTGCCGACGAAGGTGACGAACTGCTGCCAGATCGGCTGGTCGAGCCCCAGTTCGGTCCGCAGTTCCGCGAGCTTTTCTTCCGAGGCGCGGGTGCCGAGCATGATCCGTGCGGGGTCGCCCGGGATCAGCCTGACGACAAGAAAGACCGTGAGCACGATCCCGAACAGGACCGGGATGGTCTGCACCAGTCGCTTGCGCAGGAAGGCGGCGGTATTCATGCGTCCTCGTCAGACGAAAGGCCCTGCCCGCTTGCGCGGGCAGGACGCGGGGAGAGAAGGCCACCCCTCAGCAAACCGTCACTCGGGCGTCTTCCAGGTTTCCCAGAAGCGGTGCGCCTTGGTCGGGAAGACGGCAAAGCCGTGGACGTTGCTGCGCTCTGCCCAGATCGTCGTCGGATGGAAGAGGTAGAATTGCGGCATCTCGGCCATCGCGATCCGCTGCAGTTCCTTGTAGAGTTCCGTCCGCCTGGCAGGGTCAAGCTGGGCCTCTGCCTCCATGCTGATCTTCACGATCTCCTCGTTGCGATAGCCCGAGAAGGCCGCATCGGACCCGCCCTCCTCCTTCGACCAGAAGTCGAAGGGGATGTTCATCGCCGGGTCGAGCACGTCGTTGGTCCCAAGCTTGTAGACCAGCTCGAACTCGCCGCCCGACCACATCTCCCACCAGGTGCCGGCCTCGACCGGGCTGATGATGATCTCGATGCCAAGCTCGGCCATCTGGTCGGCAAAGATCGTCGC
>JBEIDZ010000174.1:0-6370 GCA_040383215.1 Paracoccaceae bacterium
CCTCTTGACGGCAGTGCTGGTCGTCCTGCTGATCTATGCCCGGGCGCAGACGCGGGCGGAGGCGCACTGATGGCCGCGCGCACCGACATCCGGCATTATCCGGGCTTTGCCGCGACGGCGCTGGCGTGCTTGGCGATCCTTTATGTGCCGCTTCTGGTGGTGATGGTCTATTCGTTCAATTCCAGCGCCTCGATCCAGGCATGGGAGGGGTTTTCGCTGCGCTGGTATGCCGAGGTCTTTACCGGACCGGAGGCGCCGATCTTTGCCGCCGCGGCGTGGAATTCGTTGTCGATCGCGCTGCTGGCCGCGTCAGCCGCGACGGTGATCGCGGTGGCGGCGGCGGTCGCCATGGTGCGGGCGGGTGCGTTCCGGGGCCGGGGTGCGACGTTTGCGCTGATCAACCTGCCGCTTCTGGTGCCCGAGATCGTGACGGCGGTGGCGACGCTCGTCTTCTTTTCCGCAATCGGGCTGACGACGGGGTATCTGACGATCCTGATTGCGCATCTCGTCTTCTGCATCCCCTTTGCCTATCTGCCCATCGCGGCGCGGCTGCAGGGGATCGAGCCGGTCTATGAACTGGCTGCACGCGACCTTTATGCCACGCGGGGGCAGGCGTTCCGGCTGGTGCTCTTGCCGCTGATGGGGCCGGGCATCCTGGCGGGGTTTCTCCTGGCCTTCATCGTCTCGCTTGACGATTTCATCATCACGAGCTTCGTGAAGGGGGCGGGGATGGAGACGCTGCCCACCGCCATCTACGGGTCGGTCAAGCAGGGCATCAAGCCCGATATCATGGCGATTTCGACCATGATGCTGGCCTTCTCGATCCTGATCGTCAGTCTGTCCTGGCTGATCGGCCGGGCGGGCAACCGCACCACATCGTGACCCGAGCAAAGGAGATTACACATGACCCGACTGATCCTGTCATCCGCGCTGGCCGCGCTCTGTGCCGGACCGCTTGCCGCCGAGGGGAAGCTGACCGTCTATCACTGGTTCGAATACATCCCGCAGGAGCTGGTGGATGCCTTCACCGCCGAGACCGGGATCGAGGTGGTGATCGACACCTATGACAGCAACGAGGCGATGCTGGCGAGCCTGCTGGCCGGCAAGATGGGCCAGTATGATGTCGCCGTGCCCGGCGATTACATGGTCCAGATCATGCGCGACCAGGGGCTGCTTGACACCTTCGCGCCCGAGGAGCTTGCGAACTTCGGCAATATCCTGCCGCAGTGGCTGGACGTGCCCTTCGACCCCGGCCGGCAGCATTCGATCCCCTATCAGTGGGGCTCGACCGCGTTTGCGGTGAACCGCGATGCCTATCAGGGCGATATCAACACGCTGGCCATGATCTTTGATTCGCCGGCGGAACTGAGCGGGCGGATCAACGTGCTGGACAGCCAGGGCGAGGTGCTGGCGCTGGCCTCGATGTATCTGGGCATTCCGCAATGTAGCACGGACCGGGAACAGCTGAAGGCGCTGTCGGAGATGCTGGAGCAGGCCAAGACGCATTGGGCCTCTTTCGGGTCGGACACGGCCAAGGATGTGCTGGTGTCGGGCGATGCGCTGGCGGGGATGATCTACAACGGGTTTTCGGCCAAGGCGCGGGCCGAGGGCGCGAATGTGGAATATGCCTATCCCAAGGAGGGCTATGTGGTCTGGATGGACAACATGGTACTCTTGAAGGATGCGCCGAACCGGGAGGCTGCGCTGACATTCATGGACTTCCTCTTGCGTCCCGAAAACGCGGCGGCGGTGACGAATTATGCGCAATACACGGCCGGCGTGGCCGGGGTGGAGCCGTTCCTTGAGCCCGCGCTGCTGGAGAGCCCCGAGCAGAACCCGCCCCCGGGATCGGCGGCGGGCAGCTTCATCCAGGTCTGCGACGAGGAAACCCAGCGGTTCTATGACGCGATCTGGACCAACCTCAAGAGCTAGGAGCCGGCCCTTGCGGATTGCTGTGCATCAGGGTCCGTCGCCCCAGGGGGCGACGGAGGCGGGGCTGGCGGCGCTTCGGCGGAGCCTGGGTGCGGCGGCCGCGGCGGGGGCGGATGTGCTGGTGATGCCGGAGATCTTCCTGCCCGGATACAACCAGGCCGATGTCGCGGCCGCGGCGCGCACGGCTGCGGACTGGGCGGCACTTCTGGCGCCGCGGGTGGCGGCGGCGGGGGTGGCGCTGGTCATCGGCCTGCCCGAGGCGGCAGAGGGCGTGGTGTTCAACGCCGCCCTCGCCTTTGGCGCGGAGGGGCGGCTGGCGGCCACCTATCGCAAGGTGCAGCTTTACGGGCCGCGCGAGCGCGCGCTTTACCGCCCCGGCGATACCTATGGGCTGGTGGAGATCGCGGGCGTGCGGAGCGGGCTGATGATCTGCTATGACGTGGAATTCGCGCCCCATGTCGCGGCGCTGGCTGCGCGGGGGGCCGAGGTGGTGCTGGTCCCCACGGCCAACATGATGCCCTTCACCCATGTCGCGGCCCATACCGTGCCGGCGATGGCGGCCTGTCATGGCGTGGCCATCGCCTATGCCAACTGGTGCGGGGCGGAGGGCGATCTGACCTATACCGGGGGGAGCCTGATCGCGGGGCCGCATGGCGAGGTGCTGGCGCAAGCGGGGCCGGGGCCGGCGCTGCTGATCGCCGATCTGCCGCCGCGCGACCCCGTGCGCCTGTCCACCCAGGCGGCTGACCTGAGGAGGCTTTGACCGATGGCCGACGGAACCCGCCCGAGCCGTTACGACATCCTGTTCGAGCCGGTGCGGATCGGGCCGAAGGTGGCGAAGAACCGCTTCTTTCAGGTGCCCCATTGCAATGGCGGGGGCTACCGCGACCCCTCGGCTGTGGCCGAGATGCGGCGCACCAAGGCCGAGGGCGGCTGGGGCGTGATCATGACCGAGCAGACGGAGATACACCCGTCCTCGGAGATCACGCCCTTCATCGAGCAGCATCTGTGGGAGGACAAGGACATTCCCGCCATGGCCGCGATGGCCGAGGCGATGAAGTCGCACGGGGCGCTGGCGGGCATTCAGCTCGCCTATTCCGGGATCAACGGGCCGAATCTGTATTCGCGCGAGGTGCCGCTGGCCGTCACCGGCGGGCCGATCCTGACCTTCACGCCCGATCCGGTGCAGGCGCGCACGCTGGACCGCGAGGATATCGCCGATCTGCGCCGCTGGTTCCGCGCCGCGTTCCGCCGCAGCCGGCAGGCGGGGTTCGACATCATCTGTCTTTATGGCGCGCACGGGTTCGGCATCTTCCAGCATTTCCTGTCGCGGGCGACCAACCGGCGCGACGACGAGTATGGCGGGAAGCTGGAGAACCGCGCCCGGTTCCTGCGCGAGGTGGTGGAGGAGGCGCGCGAGGAGACGAAGGGCGAGATGGCGATCTCGCTGCGGCTGTCGCTGCACGAGGGGGGCGCGCTCGGGTTCTCGAATGCAGAACTGCGCGATTTCATCGCCATGCATGCCGATCTGCCCGACCTCTGGGACCTTGCCCAGGGCACCTGGGAGGAGTGTTCGGCCACGAGCCGTTTTGCCGGCGAAGGCGCGCAGGAGGGGCTGGTTGCGGGGATCAAGGCGCTGACGCCGAAGCCGGTGGTCGGGGTGGGCCGGTTCACCGGGCCCGATGCGATGGTGCGCCAGATCAGGGCGGGGATCCTCGATTTCATCGGGGCGGCGCGGCCGTCGATCGCCGATCCGTTCCTGCCGCGCAAGATCGAGGAGGGGCGGATCGAGGAGATCCGCGAATGCATCGGCTGCAACATCTGCGTCTCGGGCGACATGACGGGGGGGATCAGCCGCTGCACGCAGAATACCGCCTTCATGGAGGAGTGGCGCAAGGGCTGGCATCCCGAAAGGGTGCGGCCGAAGGGCCGGTCCGAGACGGTGCTGGTCGTCGGCGCGGGCCCGGCGGGGCTCGAGGCTGCGTTGCAGGCGGCGCGGCGGGGCTATCGCGTCACGCTGGCCGAGGCGGAGGAGACGCTGGGCGGGCGGGTGACGCGGGAACGGGCGCTGCCCGGCCTGGCCGCCTGGGGGCGGGTCGCGGATTACCGGACGGGGCTGATCGCGCCCATGGCCAATGTCGAGGTCTATCGTGGCAGCCGTCTGACGGCGGATGACGTGCTGGCGCTGGGGGCCGAGCATGTCGCGATTGCGACGGGGGCGCACTGGCGGCGCGACGTGGTGGCGCGGCGGCATCTGGCGCCGGTGCCGACCGATGCGGTGATGCCGGTCTTTACCCCCGACGATCTGATGGCGGGCCATGGCCCGGCCGGGCAAAGGGTCGTGCTCTATGACGACGACCATTTCTATATGGGGTCGGTGCTGGCGGAATGGCTGGTCGCGCGGGGTTGTGGGGTCGATCTTGTCACGCCCGCCGCCAAGGTGGCGGAGTGGACGGAGAAGACGCTAGAGCAGGGCCGCATCATGCGCAGGCTTCTGTCGCTGGGGGTGCGGCTGCATCCGAGCAAGGCGCCCGAGGCGATCGGGGCGGATCGGGTGAGCCTGGGCTGCATCTGGACGGGCGAGGTGTCCGACCTGCCGGCCGATGCGGTGGTCATGGTGACGTCGCGACTGCCCGAGGACGGGCTTTACCGCGCGCTCAAGGCGCGGGCGGCGGAATGGGACGGCGCGGGGATCGCTGCGGTCCGGCTGATCGGCGATGCGGCGGCCCCCGGGCCGATTGCCTGGGCGACCTATGCCGGGCGGCGCTTTGCCGAAGAGATCGACACCGAGGACCATCGCGGCGACGTGCCCTCGTTCCGGCGCGAGATCGCGGGGCTTGAGCCCGGGCCGTCGCTTCTGCCGCCGCCGGAGGGGGCATGACGGCCACGGCAGAGTGGCTTGCGCGGCTGGTGGCGGAACCCACGGTCAGCGCGACGCCGAACCGCGCGCTGGTGGAGCGGCTGGCGGGCGAGCTTTCCGCGCTGGGGGCGGTCTGCCGGGTCTTTCCCGACGCGGGCGGGCAGAAGGCGTCGCTTCTGGCGCGGATCGGGCCGGCGGGGGCGGGGGGGCTCATGCTGTCGGGCCATGTCGACGTGGTGCCGGTCGAGGGGCAGGACTGGACGCGCCCGCCCTTTGCCCTGACGCGCGAGGGCGGGCGGCTTTACGGGCGCGGCACGGCGGATATGAAGGGATTTGTCGCGGCGATGCTGGCACTGGCGGGCCGGGTGCGGGGCCTTGGAGCGCCGCTCTGGCTTGCGCTGTCCCATGACGAGGAGGTGGGCTGCGTGGGCGTGCGACCGATGCTGGCTGCGATGGCGGCAGAGGGTCTGCGGCCCGCGCTGGTCGTGGTGGGGGAGCCCACATCGCTGCGGGCAGGGCTGGGGCACAAGGGGAAGGTCGCCTTTGCCGTGACCGCGCGGGGCCGGGCGCGGCATTCGGCCGAGGCGCCGCTCGGGCTGAACGCGCTGCATCTGGCGGCGGATGTCATGGGCTGCCTGCGGGCATTGCAGGACGAGATCGCGGCCACGGGCCCGCGCGAGGCGGGCTACGGCGTGCCCTATACGACCCTGCATGTCGGACGGCTGACGGGCGGGACGGCCGTCAACCTGGTGCCCGCGCAGGCCGAGATGCTGGTCGAGGTGCGCCATCTGGCCGCCGAGACGGCCGATGACTGGGTGCGCCGCCTGAACGATATGGCCGAGGCCGTGGTGGCGCCCCTGCGCGCGCGGTTTCCCGAGGCGGCGCTGACGGTGACGGAGACCGGCCGCTATCCCGGCCTGTCGGCGCGGGGGAATGAGCCGGCGATTGCCGCCTTTGCCGCCGGCCTGCCGGGGGGCGCGGAGCCGTGCCGGCTCGACTTCGGCACCGAGGCGGGGCTTTACGCGCAGGCGCTGGGCGTGCCGGTCGTCGTCTGCGGGCCGGGCGACATGGCGCAGGGCCACCGGCCCGACGAATTCATCGAGGAGGACCAGCTGGTTCTCTGCGACAGCATGCTTGACCGGGCGGTGGCGCAGTTCTGCGCCGGACCCGGCTGAACCCCAGGAAAGGAAGCCCGATGGCCCATGTCCGCCACCGCAAGTTCAATACCCGCGACACCTATCCCGAACAGAAGCTGGACAATGACCTGGCCCAGGCGGTGGTCGCGCGCGGGCGGATCGTGTTCCTGCGCGGGCAATGTCCGCAGGACCTTGATACCGCGCAGGATATCGGGAGCCATGACCCGGTCGAGCAGACCCACAAGGTGATGCAGAACATCCGCCAGCTGGTCGAGGAATGCGGGGGGCAGATGGAGCATGTGACGAAGCTGGTGGTCTATCTGACCGACGTGCGCCACCGCGAGGCGGTTTACCGCACGATGGGGGAGTATATCCGGGGGGTGCATCCGGTTTGCACCGGGCTGGTCGTGGTGGCGCTGGCGCGGCCGGACTGGCTGGTGGA
>JBEIDZ010000175.1:0-6330 GCA_040383215.1 Paracoccaceae bacterium
AGGGGCAGGCCCAGCGCCGTGGCGCGGCGTGCCACGGGCGGGGGGCGCAGGGCCTGGCCGCGCCCGGCGGGGCGGGGCGGCTGGGTATAGACGGCGGCGATGTCATGCCCGGCCGCCACCAGCGCATCGAGCGCGGGGACGGCGAAATCGGGCGTGCCCATGAAGACGATCCGCATCAGCGCGCCCGTGCCGCACGGCGCAACAGCATGTCCCGCCGGACCCGCGAAAGGCGGTCGAAATACATCCGGCCGGCCAGATGGTCGATCTGGTGCTGCACGCTCGTGGCCCAGAGACCGTCGAGGGTGCGCGTCTCGGTTTCGCCGCGGTCGCTCAGGAAGCGGACCGTGACCGTGGCGGGGCGGGTGACCGGGGCCGACACGCCGGGAAGGTTCGGGCTCGCTTCCTCCCCGGTGCGCAGGTCGGGGCTTGCCGTGATGAGCACGGGATTGGCCATGCGGATGGCCTGGCCGCGCGCGGCGCTTGCGTCCACCACGGCGAGCGCGAGCGGGATGCCAAGCTGCGGCGCGGCAAGGCCGAGGCCCGGCATCGCGTCCATGGCGGCGATCATCTCCTCCCAGATGGCGCGGATGTCATCGGTGACCGCGGCGACCGGGGCGGCCGCGCGGCGCAGGCGCGGGTCGGGCCAGGGGATGAAGGGGCGTGTCACGGTGCCCCGGTCGGGGCCGCGGGGGCGACGCGGTCGATGCAGAGGATCCCGTCAAGATGGTCGAGTTCGTGCAGGATCGCGCGGGCGGCGATCCCGTCGAAATCCGCCTCCTGTGCGGCGCCGTCGGGCGCCTGCCAGGCCAGCCGCAGCGCGGCGGGGCGTTCGACCGGACAGATCGTGCCGGGGATCGAGAGGCAGATTTCCTCCATCGTCAGGCGCTGGCCCGAGACCGCGACGAGCCGGGGGTTGACGAAGACGATGGGCGCAGGGGTTCCGCGCTTCCATTCCGTATCGGTGACAAAGAATCGGGCAGACACGCCCACCTGCGGCGCGGCCAGACCCTGGCCGGGGGCGGCATACATCGTCTCGAACAGGTCGGTGGCAAAGCGGACGAGAGCGGCGTCGAAGCGCGTCACGGGCAGGCAGATTGCGCGCAGCCGGGAATCGGGATGGCGCAGGATGGGGAGCAGCGCCACCTCAGGCGCGCGCCTTCTCGCGCTTGAGCTTCTCCATCTTGCGGGTGATCATCTGGCGCTTGATCGGGCCGAGATGGTCGATGAAGAGGCGACCGTCGAGATGGTCGATCTCGTGCTGGACGCAGGTCGCCCAGAGCCCGTCGAAGCGTTCGCTCCGGCTCTCGCCGTCAAGGCCGGTCCAGCGCACCTCGACCTCGGCGGGGCGTTCGAGTTCGGCATAATGGTCAGGGATCGACAGGCAGCCTTCCTCGTAGGTCCGGCGCCCTTCCGAGGTCCAGGTGATCTCGGGGTTGACAAGGACGACGGGGCGGGGCGGCACGTCATCGCCCTTGACGCAGTCCATGACGAAAAGGCGCAGGAGCTGGCCCACCTGCGGGGCGGCGAGCCCGATGCCGGGCGCGTCATACATCGTTTCGAGCATGTCGTCGGCGAGCCTGCGGATGTCGTCGGTCACGGCGGCCACCGGCTTGCAGACGGCCTTCAGGCGCGGGTCGGGATGCAGGATGATCGGGCGCAGCGTCATGGCACTGGATTAAGCGAGCGCGGGCGGGCGTTCAAGCCGCCCGCGGCGGCAACCCCGGCGGCCATCGCCACACCCCCGGCGGCGCAGCGCCTGCGTCCTCGCCCGGCGCGCCGTCAGTGCCGCCGCCGGGTGACCTTGCGCAGCTTCCCGGCCCGCGCCTTGGCCTGTCCCGCCTTGCGCCGCGGTGCGGGGCCGCGCGCCCTGCCCGCCCCGCGCACCAGACCGCGCGCATCGATCGTCAGAAGCTCGAGGATCAGCCCGCCCGACACCGGCACCGCCTCAGAGAGCCGCACCGTCACCCGCTGGCCCAGCCCGATCACCGTGCCCGACTGGCTGCCCACCAGCACCTGCGCTTCGGGATCGTAGTGAAAGAACTCCGCCCCCAGTGTCCGGATCGGCACCAGCCCGTCCGCGCCCGTCCCGTCAAGCTTCACGAACAGCCCGAACTTCGCGATGCCCGACACGATCCCGCCGAACTCCGCCCCGACCCGCTCCGACAGATAGGCCGCAAGATAGCGGTCGGTCGTGTCGCGCTCTGCCGTCATCGAGCGGCGCTCGGTATCGCTGATCGCCTGCGCCGTCTCATCGAGCATCCCGATATCGGCCTCAGACAGCCCGTCATCGCCCCAGCGGTGCGCGGAAATCAGCGCCCGGTGAACGATCAGGTCCGAATAGCGCCGGATCGGCGAGGTGAAATGCGCATAATGCCGCAGCGCGAGCCCGAAATGCCCGAAATTCTCGGGGTTGTAATAGGCCTGCGTCATCGACCTGAGCGTGGCGATGTTGATCAGCTCGTCATGGTCCGTGCCCTCGGCCTGCGCCAGCAGCCGGTTCAGATGGCCTGTCTGCAACACCTGCCCCTTGGCCAGCGCGAACCCCGCCCCGGCGGCAATCTCGCGCAGCGACTCGAGCTTTTCGGGCGCCGGCTCCTCATGCACCCGGAACAGCAGCGGCGTGCGCTTCGCGATCAGCGTCTCGGCCGCCGCGACATTGGCCAGCACCATGAATTCCTCAATCAGCCGGTGCGCATCAAGCCGCTCCTTGAAGGCAACCGACACGACCCGCCCCTCCTCGGACAGCACGATCCGCCGCTCCGGCAGGTCGATCTCGAGCGGCTGGCGCGCCTCCCGCGCCTGCAGAAGCGCGCGATAGGCGGCATAAAGCGGCGCGATCACGTGGCCGAGCAGCGGCGCCGTCCGCTCTGTCGCGGCCCCGTCGACCGCCGCCTGCACCTCCTCATAGGCCAGCGAGGCGCGCGACCGCATCATCCCCCGCACAAAGCGGTGCCCGATCCGCTGCCCCTCGGCCGTGATCCGCATCTCGACCGCGATGCAGGGCCGGTCCACGCCCTCGTGCAGCGAACACAGATCGCCCGACAGGATATCGGGCAGCATCGGCACCACCCGGTCGGGGAAATAGGTGGAATTGCCCCGCTCGCGCGCCGCGCGGTCAAGCGCGCTCTGCGGCCGCACGTAATGGGCCACATCCGCAATCGCGACCCACAGCACATGGCCCCCGGGATTGCCCGGATCGGGGTCCGCCTGCGCCAGCACTGCATCGTCGCGGTCGCGCGCATCCGCCGGGTCGATGGTGACAAGGTCCAGCCCGCGCAGATCCTCCCGCCCCGCCATGTCCGCGGGTCCGCAGGCATCGGCCTCGGCGATCACCGCGTCGGCGAAATGGTCGGGAATCCCGTGCTGGTGGATGGCGATCAGGCTCACCGCCCGGGGGGCCGCCGGGTCGCCCAGCCGTGCCACGATCCGCGCCTTGGGCAGGCCCAGCCGGCCCTTCGGCCCCGCCTGCTCCGCCTCGACCAGTTCGCCGTCCCTGGCCCCTCGCGTCTCGCCGCGCAGCACGGCCCATTGCCGCGCCTCGCCCTTGTCGATGGGCAGGATGCGGCCACCCTCGCTGTCTTCCTTGAAGATCCCCACGATCCGAAGCGGATTGACCCCCAGCCGCCGGATCAGCCGCGCCTCATGGCCATGCGCCTCGCCCTCGACCGCCGAGATCCGCGCCAGAATCCGGTCCCCCGGGCCCAGCGCGGGATCGCCCTCCTGCCCGACGAACAGGATCACAGGCTCCGGCCCCTCGCCGCGCCACTCCATCGGCCGGGCGAACAGGTCCCCGTCGCGGTCCGGCGCCATCACCTGCAGCACGGTCACCGGCGGCAGCGTCCCCGGCTCGCGCCGCGACCGCGTCCGCCCGGGCAGATGCCCTTCCGCCTCAAGCTCGCGCATCAGCCGCTTGAGGTCGATCCGCGCCGCACCCGTCAGGCCAAAGGCCTTTGCGATGTCGCGCTTGGTTGTCAGCATCGGGTTCTCGGCGATCCATTGCAGGATCGCCTCTTTCGTGGGGAGATCATTCATGAGCCGACGGTTAACATGCCCGCCGGCCCCCGTCACCCCGGCGCCCGTCACCCTGGCCCCTGTCAGGTGACGAACTCCTCGCGCCGATAGCCTTGCAGGAACAGAAGCGCGCGCAGATCGGCATGGTTCACCCGCAGCTCGCATTGCGCGGCGACCGCAGGCTTGGCGTGCAGCGCAACTCCCATCCCCGCCCGGGCCAGCATCGCCAGGTCATTCGCCCCGTCACCCACGGCGATCACCTCAGCCGGCCCGATCCCCATCGCCGCTGTCAGCTCGTCCAGGGCCTCGACCTTCGCCTCCCGCCCCAGGATCGGCCGCGCCACCGCGCCGGTCAGCCGCCCCTCGGCCACGATCAGCCGGTTCGCCCGAGTCTCGTCGAACCCCAAAGCCGCCCCCACCCGCTCGGCAAAGGCGGTGAACCCGCCCGAGACGAGCACCGCCCGGGCGCCATGCGCCTTCATCGTCGCCACAAGCTCGAACCCGCCCGGCCGATGCGTGATCCGGTCGCGCAGCACCGCATCGATCACCCCCACCGGCAGGCCCTTCAAAAGCTCCACCCGCGCGACCAGCGCGCCCTCGAAGTCCAGCTCTCCGTTCATCGCCCGCCGGGTGATTGCAGCCACGCGCTCGCCCACACCCGCCATCAGCGCGAGCTCGTCGATGCATTCCTGCGCGATCATCGTCGAATCCATGTCGGCCAGCAGCAGCCGCTTGCGCCGCCCCCCAGCCGCCTGCACGGCCAGATCGATGCCCTGCCGCTGGAAGGCCTCCCACCGCGCCCAGCGGTCGGTGGGCAGGACCGGCAGATCGAACTCCGCCGCCTCGCCAAAGGACAGCCAGCGCAGATCGCCCCCGCCCCAGTCCCGCCGCAAGGCCTCGACCGGCGCCTGGGGCAGGTCCCGCACCGCGGGATCGCAGATCAGCGTCGCAACCAGCATCGGGCAGCCTCCGGTCAGATGTCGCGCATCCCGCGCCGCCCCCGGCTCTAGCGCCATCCCGCCACTTGCGAAAGCCCGCGCCACCCCCTATCCCAAACGGCGGGACACCCTTCCCCAACGAAGGGCATGATATCTGGAAGGATACCGTCATGACCGTGACCAAACCGGCCCTGCGCCCGGCCAATCCGCGCTTTTCCTCCGGCCCCTGCGCCAAACCCCCCGCCTGGACCCTCGATGCCCTCGCCGATGCGCCGCTCGGCCGGTCGCACCGCGCCGCCATCGGCAAGGCGCGGCTCCGCGAGGCGATCGACCGCACCCGTGCCGTGCTCGGCGTGCCCGACGACTGGCGCATCGGCATCGTGCCCGCCTCGGATACCGGCGCCGTCGAAATGGCGTTGTGGTCGCTCCTCGGCGCCCGCCCGGTCGAGATGGCAGCCTGGGAATCCTTCGGCGAAGGCTGGGTCACCGATGCCGTCAGGCAGCTTAGGCTCGACGCCCGCGTCCACCGCGCACCCTATGGCGCGATCGTCGACATGGCCGCGCTCGACTATGACCGCGACGTCGTCTTCACCTGGAACGGCACCACCTCGGGCGTCCGCGTGCCGGGTGGCGCCGCAATCCCAGCCACCCGCCAGGGCCTGACGATCTGCGACGCCACCTCTGCCGCCTTCGCCCAGGACCTGCCTTGGGACAGGCTCGACGTCACCACCTTCTCCTGGCAGAAGGTGCTCGGCGGCGAAGGCGGGCACGGCATGCTGATCCTGTCGCCCCGTGCCGTGGCGCGGCTCGAATCCTGGACGCCGCCCTGGCCCCTGCCCAAGATCTTCCGCCTCACCTCCGGCGGCCGCCTGATCGAGGGCATCTTCGAGGGCGAGACCATCAACACCCCCTCCATGCTCTGCGTCGAGGACTACCTCGTCGCGCTGCGCTGGGCCGAGGCCATCGGCGGCCTGCCCGCGCTGATCGGGCGCGCCGATGCCAATGCCCGCGCCGTCTGGGATTTCTGCGATGCGCGGCCCTGGATCGCCAACCTCGCCGCCGACCCGGCCACACGGTCCAACACCTCGGTCTGCCTGCGCTTCACCGATCCCCGCATCGCCGATGGCGCGGCCTTCGCCAGGTCCGTGGCCAAGCGGCTCGAGAAGGAAGGCGCGGCATTCGACATCGGCGCCTATCGCGACGCGCCGCCCGGCCTGCGCATCTGGTGCGGCGCGACGGTGGAGCTTGCCGACATCACCGCGATGCTGGCCTGGCTCGACTGGGCCTTCCACACCGAAATCGCGGCCCTGCCAGCCGCTGCCTGACATCCCCGGTGGGTTTCACCCACCCTACGGGACGTTGCGCAACGCGCCGTAGGGTG
>JBEIDZ010000176.1:0-6313 GCA_040383215.1 Paracoccaceae bacterium
CCATGTCACGGCGGACAGCCCGACGCGCGATCTTGCCGCCTGGCTCGGGCAGTGGGGCATCGCCGACCCGGCGCAGGCGCGCGGCGGCCTTGCCCCCGCCGGCCCTCGCCCGGCGCCGCCCGCGCGCGCTGTCACGCTGCTGCAGCGCAAGCCCGAACGGCCGGGCCGCACCCTGGGCAAGACCACGGGCTGGATTCACCGCGCGAGCCTGCAGATGAAGGGGGTGCGGATGCAGGGCGGCGTGCAGTACGAGGCGATCGTGCCCGAGGGCATCATCCTCTCCCACGGGCCCGAGCGGCGTGACCCCGCGCTCCTGCCGGCCGACACCATCGTGCTGTGCACCGGGCAGGAGAGCGAGGATACCCTCGCCGCCGCGCTGCGCGCCGCGGGTCTTGGACCCCATGTCATCGGCGGCGCCGACCGCGCGGCCGAGCTTGACGCCAAGCGCGCCATCGACCAGGCCACCCGCCTTGCCGCTGCGCTGTAGGGTGGGTGAAACCCACGTCTCTCGGACATGAAACCCACCGTTCCGCTGTGCACCCGCATGGCAGGACACCCGACGCTTTCCCGGCAAATCCCCGATATTGTCAGGCGGCCGTCCCATTCCTGCCGGAATTCCCGCCGACAAGGATCGCCCAGAGCAGTCCTTGCGCGGCGAGGGAAAAGGATGGACCGCCTCACCGAGATGGAGGCTTTCGCGACGGTGGTCGACCAGGGCGGCTTCACGGATGCCGCGCGCAAGATGGGCATTTCCAAATCCGCCGTCTCCAAGCACATCTCCGCGCTCGAGGCGCGGCTCGGCGCACGGCTTCTCAACCGCACGACCCGCCGCGTCAGCCCGACGGAAATCGGGCTCGCCTATTACGAACGCGCCCGGCGCGTGCTCAATGACGCGGGCGAAGCGGACGCGCTCGTCACCTCCATGCAGGCTGCGCCCTCAGGGGTCCTGCGCATCTCTGTCGCGACCGATTTCGGCGTGAACCATCTTTCGCCGGTGATCGGCGACTTCCTGCAGGAATACCCCGACATCACCGTCAACATGGTGCTCAACAACCGCTATGTGGAGTTGATTTCCGAAGGCTTCGACATGGCCGTCCGGATCGGGGAGCTCGAGGATTCCTCGCTGCGCGCCCGCCGTCTGACCGATACGACACGGCGCCTGATTGCCGCGCCGGCCTATTTCAGCCAGCATGGCCGGCCGCGCGCGATCGACGATCTCAACGATCACAAGCTGCTTCACTACTCAAGCCAGTCCGGGGGCGCGGTATGGCGCATCACCGCCCCGTCAGGCGAAAGGCACCAGATCCGGAGTGCCGGCTGGCTGACGGTGAATGACGGACAATCCCTGCTCAACGCCTGTATTGCGGGGCTCGGCATCGCCTATCTTCCCGCCTTCCTGTATCACGATGCGATGCGGCGGGGTCTGGTCGAAGACGCGATTCCCGGACTTCCGGCCGAGGTGCAGGGAATCTATGCCGTCTATCCGCCGGGCCGTTTCACGCAGCCCAAGGTGCGCGCCTTCATCGACTTTCTTGTCGCCGCCTTCGCCGACAAGGGCGGCGACCGCTGGTAGGCGACCCCGGGGCGCGCGCCGGCGGCAGGGGCGGCGCGATCCGCACCGACGCGATCCCGAACGCTCCTTTCGCGGCCTTCGTCCTTCCCCTTGCGTCCTGCCCTGCACCGGGCCATCTGAGCCTGATGACCAGCCTCACACCCTATGACCCCCCCGCCACGCCGCTCGCCGTGCTCCTCGCCGATCACGAGGTGCTGGTCGTGGACAAGCCGGCAGGCCTGCTTTCCGTTCCGGGCAAGACGCCCGACCTGGCCGACTGCCTGCTGGCCCGCGTGCAGGCCGCCTTCCCGACCGCGCTGCTGGTCCACCGGCTTGACCGCGATACGTCGGGGGTGATGATCTTCGCGCTCAGCCCCCATGCGCAGCGCCACCTCGGCCTGCAATTCGAACACCGGCAGACGAAAAAGACCTATGTCGCAAGGGTCTGGGGCGAGGTGGCGGACGCCTCGGGCACCATCGACCTGCCGCTGGCCGTCGACTGGCCGAACCGCCCGCTGCAGAAGGTCGACCATGATCAGGGCCGCCCCGCGGTGACCGACTGGCGCGTCCTGCGCCGCGGCGCAGGCGAAACGCGGGTCAGGCTCATGCCCCGCACCGGGCGTTCACACCAGTTGCGGGTCCACATGGCCACGCTGGGCCACCCGATCCTTGGCGACCCGTTCTATGCCAGCGGCCCCGCGCGCGATTTCCCCCGCATGATGCTGCATTCCGAAGTGCTGCAGTTCCGCCACCCCGATGGCGGCCGCGGGACGCGCGTCACCGCCCCGTCCCCGTTCTGAGCGCGGCGCCACCGCCCGGCCCTGCCGCCGGACCGGGTGGCCGCAGCAAAGGATGACAGAGGTCGCTGTCCTGACGGATCAGCCGGCAAGGGCGCGGATGGCGGCGACTTCGCTGGCTGCAATCTCGTGTCCGCCGGGATGCCAGTGCAGATCGACCTCTGCCCCCTGTGCGGCATACCAGTCGGCCAGCCGCTGGCTCAGCGCGGGGGGACAGATCGGATCGCGCCGGCCCGCGGTGACAAGAATGCGCACCCCGTCCATCGCGGCCGGCGCGGGCACAAAGGGGATCAGCGGATGCAGAAGGATCAGCCTGTCGGCCAGATCGGGCCGGGCAAAGCTGACCGCGGCCAGGATGTTGGCCCCGTTCGAATAGCCCATGCCCCAGACCGCGGCCGCGCCGGTGCGGGCCTTTTCGGCGGCGATGAACCCGGCCATGGCCGCCGTCCGCCGGGCCAGGTCGTCCATGTCATAGACCCCTTCGCCCGTGCGGCGGAAGAAGCGCAGCGCACCGCCTTCGCTGACATCGCCGCGCGGAGAAACGACATGCGCCGAGGGCCATATCCCGGCGGCGACCGCATGGAACTGCATCTCGTCCCCGCCGGTGCCGTGAAAGGTCAGGACAAGCGGCGCCCCGGGCGCACCCGCGCGGCGTGCGGCGTGGTACACCACGGGTCAGACCCCGATCGGTTCGAGTGACCGCTCGAGCCGGGAGCGCAGATGTTCGTGCTGCGCAGGGAGCCTGAGCGTCTGGCCAAGCGCTTCGGGCGGCTCGTCACGGGCGAAGCCGGGTTCGTCGGTCGCCACTTCGAACAGCACGCCACCCGGGCTGCGGAAATAGATCGCCCAGAAATAATCGCGGTCGATCGGCGGCGTCACCTGCCAGCCGGCATCCTTCAGGGCCGCGCGCACCTCGCGCTGCCGGTCCCGGTTTTCGACGGCAAAGGCGATGTGATGCACCGACCCGGCCCCCTGGGCGGCAGGCCCAAGGCCGGGCGCCGTCACGATGTCGATCACATCCGCGCCATTGCCGCCGGCAACCGCCATCCGCAGCAGATCACCCCGGCGTGCCGTTTCACCATAGCCCATGAAGCGGAGAAGATCGGCCGTGGCCCCCGGGTCGGCCAGCCGCAGTTCGACGCCGTGAAAGCCACGGATCGCCATGTCGGCGCCGATGCCGCCCCCGGTCCAGGGGTGGCGGGCATCGCCCTCGGTCTCGGTCAGGGCGAAACGCTCTCCGTCGGGGCCGTCGAACAGCACCCGCCCGGCGCCAAGCCGTTCATCCCGCGCGATGCCGGTCACGCCGAAGGTCGCGAGCCGTTCGTCCCAGGCCCCGAGGCTTCCCGGCGGAACCGAAAAGGCCGTGACCGAGACTTCTGCGCTGCCGCGCCGCCCGCGCGCCGCACGCGGAAAGGGGAAATAGGTCATCACCGTGCCAGGCGTCCCGGCCGCGTCGCCGTAGTAGAGGTGATAGACGTCGGGGGCATCGAAGTTCACGGTCTTCTTCACGCGCCGCAGTCCCAGGACTGCGGTGAAGAAGGCATTGTTCGCGGCCGCCCCGGAGGCCAGCGAGGTGACGTGATGAAGTCCGCGGATGTGGCCCTGCATGGCAACAGCTCCTGTCTCTGGCGATCACCTCACGACATAGCCTGAACAGCCGCGCCAGAAAGACCGCGCGCCGCACGGAGCCTGTTCGCAGACGCAGGGGACCGGGCTATTCCGCCGCCCAGCCGGAAATCGCCTTGACCTCGAGGAATTCCTCGATCCCCCAGACGCCGCCCTCGCGCGCGCGCCCGCTCTGCCTGATCCCGCCAAAGGGCGAACCGCGCCCGCGCGACTTGCCGTTCATCTCGACCATGCCCGACCGCAGCGCGCGGGCCAGCCGGTTGCGCCGTGCGCCGTCCCGGCTCTGGACATAGTTCGTGAGCCCATAGGGCGTGTCGTTGGCGATCCGCACCGCCTCGGCCTCGGTCTCGAAGGGGATGATCGACAGGACCGGGCCGAAGATTTCCTCCCGCTCGATCACCATGCCGGGCCGGACATCGGCAAAGACCGTCGGGCGCACGAAATAGCCCTTGTTCAGCCCCTCGGGCCGGCCGAGCCCGCCCGCGACCAGACGCGCGCCTTCGCGGATGCCGGTCTCGATCAGGCCCTGGATCTTCTCCCACTGCGCCGCGTTCACGACCGGCCCCAGATGCGGGCCCGGCAGGTGCGAATGTCCCACCGCCGTCGCCTCGGCCACCTCCTGCGCGATCCTGACCGCGCGGTCATAGACGGGGCGTTCCACCAGCATGCGGGTCGGCGCGTTGCAGGACTGGCCGGAATTGCTGAAACAGTGCCGCACGCCGCGCGCCACGGCGCCATCGTCGGCATCGGCAAAGATCAGGTTCGCCCCCTTGCCCCCCAGTTCGAGCGTGACGCGCTTGAGCGTCTCGGCCGCCGCCTTCGATATTGCGCGCCCCGCCCGCGTGGACCCGGTGAAGGAGATCATCTCGACATCGGGATGGCAGGACAGCTGCGTGCCCACACCCGCGCCATCGCCGTTGACCAGGTTGAAGACGCCCGGCGGCGCACCCGCATCGGCCACGAATTCGGCAAAGAGCATGGAGGAAAGCGGCGCCTGTTCGGAGGGCTTGAGCACCACCGTGCAGCCCGCCAGCAGGGCGGGGATGACCTTCAGCGTCACCTGGTTCATCGGCCAGTTCCAGGGCGTGATCAGCCCCACGACCCCGATCGGTTCGAGCGCGATACGGTCGGCCGGCGCATGCGGCCCGAGCGGGCGGATGAAGCGGATCTCGTCAAAGGCGCTCAGGAAATTCTCCAGATGCCAGGACAGGCAGGGGGCCTGCTGTTCGCGCGCAAGGTCGATCGGCGCCCCCATCTCGAGGCTGATCGCCTGGGCCATCTCCTCCTCGCGCCGAAGGTACTGGTCGAGGATGCGCGCGCAGAGCGCGCGGCGTTCGGCCGGCGGCGTGGCCGCCCAGCCCGGGAAGGCCGCCCTGGCTGCGGCCACAGCTGCATCCGTGTCAGCCTGCCCGCCCAGCGAGATGACGGCGCAGGGTTCTTCGGTCGAGGGGTTGATCACCGCATGATCCCGCCCCGCCAGCGGCGCCACCCAGGCCCCGCCGATCATGAATTCCCGCCGCACGATCATGTTCTTCTCCTTCGCTTTGGCGAAACGCAACGTCATGCTTCGCGCGCTCCATGGCACCGCCTGTCACAGGGGCTTATACTGCGGATATCGCAATACACCCAAGAGGAGCACCGACATGGGCCTGCGTATCAACGACACGATCCCGAACCTGACCGTCGAAACCGACCAGGGCAGGATCGCGCTGCATGACTGGATCGGCGACAGCTGGGCGATCATCTTCTCCCACCCCAAGGACTTCACCCCCGTCTGCACCACAGAATTCGGCGCGGTCGCGACACTGGCCGACGAATGGGCCCGGCGCGGGACCAAGGTGATGGGCGTCTCGGTCGATGGCGTGGCCGAACATCTGCGCTGGAAGGCCGATATCGAGACGGCAGGCGGCGCCAAGCCCGGCTTTCCCATCGTCGCCGACAAGGACCTGACATTGTCGAAGGCCTTCGACATGCTGCCCGCCGAGGCTTACCTGCCCGAAAAGCCCACGCCCAACGACACGGCCACCGTGCGCGTCGTCTACATCATCGGGCCGGACAAGAAGCTCAAGCTGTCGATGACCTATCCGATGAATGTCGGGCGCAACTTCGCCGAGGTGCTGCGCGCGCTTGACGCGCTGCAGACGGCCAACGGCAAGGGTGTCGCCACGCCCGCGAACTGGACGCCGGGCGGCGACGTGATCATCCCGCTTGCCGTGTCGAACGAGGCCGCGAAGGAGAAGTATGGCGACTACAGGACCGTGCTGCCCTATCTGCGCTATACCAACCTCGGCGCCTGAGGGGCCGGGTCGGGCGCGGGCCTTTCGCGCCCCGCGCCCGA
>JBEIDZ010000177.1:0-6292 GCA_040383215.1 Paracoccaceae bacterium
AGAGCGTCGAGCCGAGCAGGTTGTAGGTGACGTATTGCAGGCCTGCGCGCAGGCGTCTTTCGCCGCCGCCATGGATCATCAGGCCATAGGAGGCGATCAGCAGCACCTCGAAGAAGACGAAGAGGTTGAAGAGGTCGCCGGTCAGGAATGCGCCCGAGAGCCCCATGATCTGGAACATGAGAAGTGCGTGGAAATGCCGGCCCTTTGCGTCCCAGCCGGTGGCGATGGCGTAGAGGACGACGATCAGCGCAAGGACGGCAGTGAGCAGCAGCATGAGCGCCGAGAGGCGGTCGAGCACGAGTGCGATGCCGAAGGGCAAGGGCCAGTCCGAGAGGCGGTAGACGGTGATCGTGCCATCGGCGGCCGAGAGGAAGAGCCCCAGCGCGAGGGCGAGTAGGGTGAGGATCGTGGCGACCGAGAGGATGCGGGCAAGCCCGATCAGGTGACGCGCGGCCAGGATGATGACCGCCGCCGTGACGGGCGGCAGGATCAGGGGCAGGATGATCCAGTGGGTCATTCGGTGCCGCCTTCGGTCGGGCCGCCCGCGCGGGGGTGGCCGTCATCGGCGGCCTGGTCGATGCGGTCATCCCCGCCCGAGGCCCAGGCGGCGAGCGCGAGCATGACGATGACCGCCGTCATGCCGAAGGAGATGACGATGGCGGTCAGCACGAGCGCATGCGGCAGCGGGTCGGCGTAGCTTGTCACCTGGTTGAGGAGCGGTGGCTGGTTTCGCACGAGCCGGCCCGAGGCGAAGAGGAAGAGGTTGACCCCATAGCTGAGGAAGGCGAGCCCGAGGATCACCGGGAAGGTGCGCCGGCGCAGGACGAGATAGACGCCGGCCGCGACGAGGATGCCGATGGCGGAGGAGAAGAGCGCTTCCATCCTAGGCTCCGCCCTGGGGTTGCGGGCGCGAGGGATCGACATCCATCGCATGGGGGCTTGGCCTTTCGCCGCGGCGATGGGCCATGCGCGAGAGGCTGTCGAGCGCGAGCATGACGGCGCCGAGCACGCAGAGGAACACGCCGAGGTCGAAGAGGGCGGCGGTCGCGAGTTCGAACTTTTCGATCAGGGGCGGGTCGACATAGCCGTAGGAGGAGGTGAGGAAGGGCTTGCCGGCAAGCCACGAGCCGACCCCGGTCAGCGTGGCGACAAGGACCCCTGCCCCGATCAGGCCGTGATAGGGCACGCGCTGGCGCGCGGCGGCCCATTCGAAGCCCGAGGCCATGTATTGCATCAGATAGGCGATGGCGACGATCAGCCCGGCGATGAAGCCGCCGCCCGGCGCGTTGTGGCCGCGCAGGAAGATGAAGACCGCGACCATGAGCACGATGGGCATCATGACGCGGGTCGCGACGACCATCATCAGCGGGTGGCGGTCGCCGGCCTCGGCGGGGTCGACCGGGCGGTCGGTCAGGCGGCGGCCGGCGCGGCTGGCCATCAGCGCCTCGGTCATCGCGTAGATGACGAGAGCGGCGATGCCGAGCACGATGATTTCCCCGTAGGTGTCAAACCCGCGGAAGTCGACGAGGATGACGTTGACGACATTGTAGCCGCCGCCGAGCGTCTTGGCGTTTTCGAGGTGATAGGCGGCGATGCTGTCGAAGGCGAAGCCCGAGGTCTGGATCGCGTAGGTGAGCCAGGCCGCGCCCAAGCCGAGCGCGAGGGCGATGGCGCCGTCGCGCAGGTGGAGGCGCGCGGGGCCTTCGCGCGGGGTGTGGCGGGGCAGGAAGTCGAGCGCGAGGAGGAGGAGGATGACGGTCACAACCTCGACCAGAAGCTGGGTCAGGGCGAGGTCGATGGCGGAAAAGACGATGAAGGCGAGCGAGACGACAAGGCCGACGATGCTGACGAGGATGAGGGCGAGGTAGCGGTCGTGATGGTGGCGCAGCACGGCGAGCGTGGCGGTGACGAGCATGAGCCAGCCCACGAGGTCGAGCGCGGTCACGGGAGAGAGCGGGCGGCCGGGTGCGGGGGCGAGGCCGGTGGTCCAGGCGAGCGTGCCGGCGGCAAGGACGGTGAGGAGGAAGACGCCGGCATAGCGCGGCATGGAGCCGTTGGTGAGCCCCGCGGTCAGGCGGCGGGCGCAGGCGACGGCGGCGGCCAGGATGGCATCGAAGATGGCGCTTGCCTGCGGCAGGGGCAGGCGCTGGCGGGCCCGGTCGAGCCGGGGATGGGCCGCGAGCAGGAGGAGGCCGCCCGCGAGCGCGATGACCGACATGCCGAGCGCGGGCGTGAGGCCGTGCCAGAGCTTGAGCGTCGTGTCGGGGAGGGTGGCGGCGCCGGTCACGGCCCGGGCGGCAGAGGCGACAAGGTCGCCCGCGATGGCTGCGGGGAAAAGGCCGATGGCGATCACGGGGATGATGAGCAGCGCGGGCGAGAGCCAGAGCCCGGGCCCCGGGTCATGCGGCGGATGGGCCGGGTCGTGGCGGGGCGGGCCGAGAAAGACATGGGCGACGAAGCGGAAGGAATAGGCGGCCGAGAGCAGCGCCGCGAGCGTGACGATAGCCGAGAGGAGGACCGGCGAGCCGGCCCAGGGGGTATGGGCGACCTCTTCCAGCATCATCTCCTTGGAGAGAAAGCCGTTGAGGAAGGGCACCCCTGCCATGGAAAGCGCGGCGAGCGAGCCGATCGCAAAGGTCAGCGGCATGGCGCGGCCAAGGCCGCCGAGTGCGCGGATGTCGCGGGTGCCGGTTTCGTGGTCGACGATGCCGGCGGTCATGAAGAGCGCGGCCTTGAAGGCCGCGTGGTTGAGGATGTGGAAGACGGCGACCAGCGCGGCGCTTTCGGTGCCAAAGCCCAGAAGCATGGTGACAAGGCCGAGATGACTGACCGTCGAATAGGCAAGGAGCGCCTTGAGATCGTCGCGGAAGAGCGCGACCGCGGCGCCGAGGACCATGGTGACGAGCCCCGCGGTGGTGACGATGGCGAACCAGGCATCGGTCCCTGCCAGCACGGGCCAGAGGCGCGCCATGAGGAAAAGGCCCGCCTTCACCATGGTCGCGGAATGCAGATAGGCCGAGACGGGGGTGGGCGCGGCCATCGCCTGGGGCAGCCAGAAGTGGAAGGGGAATTGCGCGGATTTGGTGAAGCAGCCGATGAGGATCAGGATCAGGGCAGGCAGATAGAGCGGATCGGCCTGGATCAGGTCGCGGCGGGTGAGGATCACGCTGAGGTCATGGCTGCCGGCGATCTGGCCGAGGATCAGCATACCGGCGATGAGAGCGAGCCCCCCCGTGCCGGTGACGGCCCGCGCCATGCGCGCGCCGCGGCGGCTGTCGGAGCGGCCGCTCCAGTAGCCGATGAGGAGGAAGGAGGAGAGCGAGGTCAGTTCCCAGAAGATCAGCATCAGCAGGATGTTGTCGGAGAGAACGATGCCGAGCATGGCCCCCTGGAAGAGCAGCAGGAAGGTCAGGAAACGACCCATCGGGTCGTCCCGGTCGAGATAGAAGCGGGCGTAGAGGATGACGAGAAGCCCGATGCCGAGGATCAGGCCGGCAAAGAGCAGGCCGAGGCCGTCGAGCATGAAATTGGCGTTGAGGCCGAGGGCGGGAAGCCAGTCGAGCCGCGCGGTCAGGACCTCGCCGCGCAGGACGGCAGGCGCATGCAGAAGAAGGCCGACAAGGGCTGCGAGCGTTGCCGACCCGGCCGTGATCGCTGCGGCGTTGCGCCCGCCGCGGATCATCACGCCGGCCAGCGCGGCGCCGATGAAGGGCATAAGCACGATCAGGATCAGCGGCAATGGCGGGGTCCTTGGCTGGAGCCGGGGAGCGTGACGGTGTCTGGCAACTAGCCGGCGCAGCGGGCGTTTTCCATATCCGGGCGACAGAAAACCGCAGGGCGCCTGCGGGTTAAGCGCGCCTGCGGCGCCCGGGTTACAGGGCGGCGAAGCGCGCCTTCTGCCGCGGTGTCCAGGCGACGTGCAGGATGTGGCCGCGCTCGTCCTCGGTTTCGGCGCGCACGACGCCGGCCTCGTGCAGCCAGGCGCGGGCGCGGCCTTGCGCGAAGGGCAGGACGATCTCCTCCTCGGTCACGGGGTCGCGGATTCGGTCGCTGATCGCGGAGAGGAGCGGCTCCAGCCCTTCGCCGGTGAGGGCGGAGACGACGATCACGCCGGGTTGCCGGGCGGCCTGGGTCAGGAGCGCCTCGCACGCGGGCGGGGGCACGAGGTCGATCTTGTTCCAGACCTCGATCCGGGGGGCGGTTTCGGCGACGCCGAGCGAGGTCAGGATCGCCTCGACATCGGCGGCCTGTCCGGCGGTCAGGGGATGGCTGATGTCGCGGACATGGAGGATCAGGTCGGCGTCGAGCACCTCTTCGAGGGTGGCGCGGAAGGCGGCCACAAGTTCGGTCGGGAGCGCGGAGATGAAGCCTACGGTGTCCGACAGGATCACCTCGTCGCCCGTGGGCAGCACGACGCGGCGCATCGTGGGGTCGAGCGTGGCAAAGAGCATGTCCTTTGCGAGGACCCCTGCCCCGGTCAGGCGGTTGAAGAGCGTGGACTTGCCTGCATTCGTATAGCCCACGAGCGCCACGACCGGATAGGGCACCTTGGCGCGGGCGGCGCGGTGCAGCTTGCGGGTGCGGGCGACCTTGTCGAGTTTCGCCTTGAGGCGGACGAGCTGGTCGTCGATGGCGCGGCGGTCGGCCTCCTGCTGGGTTTCGCCGGGGCCGCCGACGAAGCCGAAGCCGCCGCGCTGACGTTCGAGATGGGTCCAGGCGCGCACGAGGCGCGAGCGCTGGTAGGTGAGCGCCGCCATCTCGACCTGGAGCGTGCCTTCGGCGGTGCGGGCGCGGTCGCCGAAGATTTCGAGGATGAGGCCGGTGCGGTCGAGCACCTTGACGCCCCATTCCTTTTCGAGATTGCGCTGCTGGATCGGGCCGACGGGGCCGTCGATCAGGACGAGGGTGACGTCGGCAGCCGCGAAGCGGGCCTTGAGTTCCGCGATCTTGCCCGAGCCGAAGAGCATGCCGGGATGGATGCGCGGCAGGCGCACGATGTCGGACCCGACGACGGTGAGACCCGGAAGGGCCGCGGCGAGGGCCACGGCTTCGTCCAGCGCGGGGGCGGGGTCGCGGCGGTCAGGGCCAGTCCGGATGTCGGGATGCAGGACCCAGGCGCGCGTGCCGCCTTCGGGGGGCAGCGGCAGATCGCGCCCGGTCACGGTCAGTCTTCGCCGTCGTAGAGATTGACGGGCTGGGCGGGCATGATGGTCGAGATCGCCGACTTGTAGACCAGCTGCGACTGGCCGTCGCGGCGCAGGAGCACGCAGAAACTGTCGAACCAGGTGATCACGCCCTGAAGCTTCACGCCGTTGATCAGGAAGATCGTGACGGGAACCTTGGTCTTGCGGACGTGGTTGAGGAATGCGTCCTGGAGATTCTGCTTGTCGGAGGCCATGCCGTTTGTCCTTTTCTCTTTCTTGTCCGGCCGCGGATCGGCCGCTCCCTGCGGTAGGTTCCGGCCATCAGGGGGGCCTGTCCGGAAGCCCCGGCAAAATCAACAGTTTCGTTCCGGACTGTCAACTTCCCTTGTCAGAGCCGTGATCGGGCCGCTGTCAGCTGCGCCAGAAGTCGAGGCTGAAGAGCGCGATGAGGGCGAGCGTCTCGAGCCGGCCGAGCACCATGGCGGCCATGAGGACGAGTTGCGCGGCTTCGGGCAGGCCCGCGTAGGAGACCGGGCTTTCGGCCGCGACCTGGGCCAGCGGACCGGTGGTCGATATCGTTGCGACTGCAAGGACCATCGCGGTTTCGAACTGAACCCCGGTCAGCGCCAGAAGCAGCATCACCACGGTGATCGAGAGCGCAAAGAGCATGAAGAAGATCCAGGCGATGTAGGCGCCCTCGCGCCCGATCCGCCTGGCTTCGGTCATGGCACCGCCGACCGACGAGGGATGCACCAGCCGTTCGAGTTCGCGCCGGCCGTGGGAATAGAGGGCATGGACCCGGAGGAGTTTCACGCCGCCTGCCGTCGTCGCCACGCCCCCGCCGACAAGCGCGAGGCCGACGAGCACGAGTCCGGCGCTGTTCTGGCCGGAGACGAGCTGAGAGCCGGGCCAGTAGCGGGATTCGAAGCCGGTTGTCGTCATGAAGGACATCACGGTGAAGACGGTCCCCCAGAGATTGGTGAGCAGTCCGGGAAGACCGCCGTGGCCGCCCTCGATGCCGATCAGGCCGTGGTGGATGGCCAGCAGTGCGGTCACACCGGCCAGGACGGCGAGCGCCAGCCGGAGTTCGGGGTCGCCGGTCAGGGAGGCGGACTGCGGTCCGAGGAGACCGCGCGAGAAGCTGGTGC
>JBEIDZ010000178.1:0-6279 GCA_040383215.1 Paracoccaceae bacterium
CAGCGACAGCTTGAACACCTCGGTGCCAAGGCCGAGCACAGCGATCCCGTCAGCACCAGCGGCGACGGCCGCGGCAATCTGGCGGTCAAAGGCCTCGCGCCGCAGCCGGCCATCCGCCCCGTAGAAGGCGTAAAGCATCGGATAGGTTCCGCCGATCGCCATCATTCCCCCAGGCCCGGCCGGGCGTTCCGAAGGTCAGGATTGGGCGCGCAGGAAAAACTTGTCAATCGAATTGTTGTCTGACAAGTTGCCCCGCAAAGGGATGCGGAGCCTCGGCAGAAGGGCACGAATCGCGCCTTTGGGGAGGGGATCGCGGTGACATCGGATCAGACCGTCCTGGGCCTGAACAGCCGCCGTCTTGGCCGGACTGCCCTGCATCTTCCCGTCATCGGCTTCGGTTCGGCGCATCTGGGCGAGCTTTACCGTCTGGTACCCGAGGAGGAGAGCCGCGCCACGCTGGCCGCCGCCTGGGACCATGGCATCCGCTTCTACGATACCGCGCCGTGGTACGGGCGCGGCCTGGCGGAACACAGGCTGGGCGGTTTCCTGCGGACGCTACCGCGCGATACCTTCCAGGTGACAACCAAGGTCGGCCGGACACTGCACCGTCCCGGCGACCCGGCCAGTTTCGACCGCAGTCCCTGGACCGGCGGCCTCGGTTTCGAGGTTCGCTTCGATTACTCCCATGATGGCGTGATGCGCTCGTACGAGCAGGCGCTGCAGCGGCTTGCCCTCGATACCGTCGACGCGCTGGTGATCCACGATCTTGAAGCGTTGTTCCACGGTGACAGGACGCAGGGCCATCTGCGCGAACTGACCGATGGCGGCGGCATCAAGGCGCTGCAGGAGCTGAAGTCTTCTGGCCAGATCAAGGCCTACGGCATGGGGGTGAACACCGACGACGCGCTCGACAATGTCGCGGCGGGGCTTGATCTCGACTTCCTGCTCGTGGCCATGCCCTACACGCTGCTCGATCAGCGCGCGCTCCATCACGGGATGGCGCGCTGCCTCGACAAGGGGATGGGCGTCATCATCGGGGCGCCCTATGCCTCGGGCATCCTGGTGACGGGATCGGGGGCCGGGGCGACCTACGCCTATGGCAAGGCATCGCCCGCGGTGCAGGCCAAGGTGCAGGGGATCGAGCGGGTGGCCGCGTCCCACGGCGTCACGCTCGCCTCTGCGGCGCTGCAATTCGTGCTGGCGCATCCTGCCGTGGCCTCGGTCATCCCCGGGGCGGCACGGGCGTCAGAGGTGGCGGGCAATGTCGCGGCCATCCGCGCGAACATCCCGGCGGGCTTCTGGTCGGACCTGAAGGGTCAGGGCCTTCTGGACCCCGCCGCCCCTGTGCCGGACGGCCCTGTCACATGACCGCCCTTCTGTCTGCACGCGGCATCACCAAGCAGTTCGCCGGGGTCGAGGTGCTGACAGACATCGACTTCGAGCTCGAGAGTGGCGAGGTGCACGCCCTTCTGGGTGAGAATGGCGCGGGCAAGTCCACGCTGGCCAAGATCATCGCAGGCGTGCACCGGCCCACACGGGGCACGCTTGAGCTGAATGGGCGCGAGGTCGAGGTGCCCTCTCCCCATGCCGCCCAGGAGCTCGGGATCACGCTGATCCACCAGGAGCCGATCTCGTTCCCCGACCTTTCGGTGGCCGAAAATCTCGTGCTCGGCCGCGAGGATGGCGGGCCGCTGTCCCGCGTTCCCTGGGCCCGGATGGTGGCCGAGGCGCGACGCCTGATGGATCAGCTGGGCGTCCGGCTTGACGTGACCCGGCCGATGCGCGGCCTGTCCATCGCCGACCAGCAGATGGTCGAGATCGCCCGCGCACTGGCCAGCAATGCACGCGTCATCATCATGGACGAACCGACCGCGCCCTTGACCCCCAAGGAGGTGGCGACGCTCTTTGACATCGCCCGCAAGCTGCGGGCCGAGGGGCGCAGCATCATCTTCATCTCGCACCGCTTGTCCGAGGTGCGCGAGCTTTGCGACCGGGTCACGATCTTCCGCGACGGGCGAAAGGTCGCGACCGACCGGACGGCGAACCTGTCCGACACCGACATTATCCGGCTGATGATCGGCCGCGCCGTGAAGGACTACCACGGCAAGGGCACCACCCGGGCGGGCGAGGTCGCGCTGCAGGTCACGGGCCTGTCACGGGCGGGCCTCTTCCGCGACATCAGCTTCACGCTGCACAAGGGCGAAATCCTGGGTCTAGGCGGGCTTGTCGGCGCCGGGCGCACCGATGTGGCGCGCGCATTGTTCGGGATCGCGCCGGCGGAAACCGGCTCCATCGCGGTGGACGGGCGGCCCGTCACGATCCGCACGCCCAGCGACGCCATCGACGTGGGCCTGGCCTTCGTCCCCGAGGATCGCGCGACAGCCGGCATCTTCCGCACGCTTTCGGTCGAAGAGAACATCACCGCCGCGATTCCGGACAGGATCGCGCCCCGTGGCGTCATCAGCCGCAAGACCGAGCGCATGCTCGCTTCCGATTTCGTGCAGCGCCTGCGCATCCGGCTTGCCTCGATCCGGCAACCGATCGGAGAGCTTTCGGGCGGCAATCAGCAGAAGGCGATCCTGTCGCGCTGGCTGCTGACCGATCCGCAGGTGCTCATCCTGGACGAGCCCACACGCGGCATCGACCTTGGCGTGAAGGCCGAATTCTATGAGATGATCGGCCAGCTTGCGGCAGATGGGCGGGCGATCCTGCTGATCTCGTCTGAAATGCCCGAACTGCTCGCGCTCTGCGACCGCATTCTGGTCATGTCCGAAGGCCACCTGACCGCCGATATCCCGCGGGCGCAGGCGACCGAAGAGGCGATCATGACCGCTGCTGTCCCGCGGCAACGCGAACGGGTGCGGGCATGAGCCTTGTCAGGACCCTGCTCTACCGGCGCGAGGCCGGCATCCTCGTGATGATCGTCCTCTTCTGCCTTGCCGTCGGCCTGTACAAGCCGCAGTTCCTGACGCTGAACCAGCTTCGCGTGACGATGCTGCTCGTGCCGCTGATCATGATCGCGGCGATGGGCCAGATGCTGGTGCTGGCCGCCCGCCACGTCGATCTTTCCATCGGGTCGATCATGGCGGTCTCGGCCATGGCCTCGGGCCTGATGTTCCGTTACGCGCCGGATGTCCCCTGGGTTCTGGGCTTCCCCCTCTCGATCGGGGTGGGCATCCTGCTCGGCCTCGTCAACGGGGCGCTTGTCATCTACTTCCGCCTGCCCGCGATCATCGTGACCTTGGGCACGCTCAACCTATACCGCGGCCTGACCTTCATCATGTCGGACGCCCGCCAGATCGACCGGCAATATGTGCCGTCGGCGCTCAAGGCGATGTCGCAAACCTCGCCCATCTTCGGTATCCCGTGGATCGTCTTCATGATGTTCGCGGTGGCGCTCCTGACCTACTGGTTCGTCATGCATACACGGATGGGCCGCCAGATCTTCGCGCTCGGGTCGAACCCGACCGCGGCACCGCTGCGCGGGATCAACGTCACTAAGGTGACGCTCGTCGTCTTTGCGATCTCGGGCGGGCTCGCCGGGCTGGCCGGCATCATGTATGCCAGCCGCTGGGGCTTCGTGAACCCGTCCAACACCGGGGCGGGGTTCGAATTCCAGGTGATCGCGGCCGTGGTGATCGGCGGCGTGTCGATCAACGGCGGGGTGGGAACGGTGGGGGGTGTGGTGCTGGGGGTGCTGCTTCTGGGCTGCGTGTCCGCCGCACTGCCGCTGCTTGGCATCCCGGGCACGGCCCAGAACGCGATCTACGGCGCCGTGATCCTCGTGGCCCTTCTGATCGACCGGCTCGTGCGCCAGCGCGGTCAACAGATGGCGGAGGCGCAGGGATGAGCGACGCCGCCACCCGCCCCGCCTGGAAAGTGGCCCTGATCCGGCCCGAGGTGATGACGCTTGTCCTGCTGATCCTGACCATCATCGCCGCGAGCCAGATTTCGGAGTTCTTCCTCGACATCCATTACATCCTCGACAGCTTCACGCTTTATGCCGAGATCGCGCTGGTCGCCCTGATCCTGACCATGCTCATCATCGCGGGCGAGATCGACCTGTCGGGGGCATCCAACATGGCGCTTTCGGCCAGCCTGTTCGCCTGGGCGCAGGCGTCCGGCGTGCCGATGCCGCTGGCAATCGCGATCGGGCTTGCCGCAGGGCTGGCCATGGGGGCGCTGAATGCCTTCATGGTGATCGCGCTGCAGCTGCCCTCGATCATCGTGACCATCGGCACGCTGATCCTGTACCGCGGCCTCGCGCAGGTGGTGGCGGGCGACGCCTCGATCCGGGTGCCCGACTGGTACATCGGCATCAACACGGTGATGATCGCGGGCATTCCCCTGACGGTCGTCTTCTTCGTCGTGGTCGCGCTGATCCTGTCGCTGATCATGGGCTTCACGATCTTCGGCCGCCAGATCTATCTGATCGGCACGAACGAGATCGCGGCCCGCCATGCAGGCATCCGCTCGGCCCGGATCAAGACGATCCTCTTCCTGCTGCTTGGCCTGACGGCCTCGGCGGCGGGGCTGATGGCCGCCTCGCGGCTTGGCTCTGTCCGTTATGACCTGGCGCTGGGGGGCGAGTTGCAGATGGTGCTGATCGCCATGCTGGGTGGCACCTATATCTTCGGCGGGCGCGGCACGATCGCGGGCAGCTTTCTGGCGGCCTGGCTGCTGGTGATCGTGTCGACCGGCATGATCGTTGCGAACTGGCTGCCGGCCTGGCAGCTTTGCGTACTGGGGGCGTTGCTGATCGTGTCGATCATCGCAACGAACCTGATCTATTCCCGTACTCAACGGTAACGGGCTGAACTGCCGGCATAGGCCGGTCTATTTGGGAGGACGACACATGACGACCAAGCTTCTTCTGAGCCTGACCACCGCCATCGGCCTGGCCTCGGCGGCGTATGCGCAGGATGATCCCCTGTCGATCGTCTATATCGGCAAGAACACCGGCAACCCGTACTTCGACTCGATCACCGGCGGGTTCGAGGATGCCTGCGCGGCGCTGGGCTGCGAGTTCGAGTTCGTGGCGCCTGCGACCGCCGAGGCCACGAGCCAGATCCCCTTCATCGATGCGCAGATCCAGCGCGGCGTCGAGGTGATCGCGATCGCGCCGAACAGCCCCGATGCGCTGAACCAGGTGCTGCGCCAGGCGCAGGACGCCGGCATCCTCGTGCTGACGGTCAACGGCGACATCACCGGCAGCGAAGAGTTCCGCGACGCGGCCATCCTGCCCACGAACTTCGACATCGTGGGCCGCGACCAGGTCGAGCTTGTGGGTTCGCTGATCGGCTATGAAGGACAGATCGCGATCCTGTCGGCCACGACCGAGGCGCCGGACCAGAACAAGTGGATCGTGGGCATGAACGAAACGCTCGCCAACGATCCCAAGTACGCCAAGATGGAACTGGTGGCGACGGTCTTTGGAGACGACCAGCCCGAGAAATCGACGACCGAGATGGAGGCGCTGCTGGCCAACTTTCCCGACCTGCGCGGCGTGATCGCGCCGACGACGGTGGGAATCGCGGCCGCGGCACAGGTGGTGCAGTCGCGCGGGATCGCCGATCAGGTGCAGGTCACCGGTCTCGGTCTGCCCTCCGAGATGCGCGACTTCGTCAAGGACGGCACGGTCGATGCGTTCCAGCTCTGGTCGCCCTACAACCAGGGCTGGCTCGTCGCCCATTTCGTCGACGGCCTGACCAAGGGCACGATCATGAACGAGGTCGGGGCCACCTTCGAGGTGCCGAACCTGGGCACGATCACGATCAACGAGAACAACTCGATCAACACGCAGTCGTCGCTGACCACCTTCGACATCAACAACATCGACGATTTCGACTTCTGACCGTCGTCGCACGGCCCGACTCTGCCCAGGACCCCGGCGATCACTCGCCGGGGTCGTTTTCTGACAGGACCTGTGATGAACAGCTAACGCGGGATGACGCTGAAGGGAATCGCGGGGGATTCCCTGTTGGTCGGATTTCTGGTTCACGATTGAGGCCGGGTGTGGCGGCTAGCCTTCATGACGCAACCCGTTCCGATGGACATCCGTGAGCGCGCGATGGTGCGGCTCGATGCGGGCAAGAGCGTGCGCAGGATCGCCGAGGCGCTGAGTGTTGCGCCGTCGAGCGTGGTGAAGTGTTCGCAACGGCGGCGGGCCACGGGCAGCGTTGCGCCTGGCAAGGTGGGCGGGCATGTGCCGCGCAGGATTCGGGGCGGGCACGAAGTCTGGTTGTGCACGCGGATGGGGAGAGGGTGCCTTCACTCTGC
>JBEIDZ010000179.1:0-6153 GCA_040383215.1 Paracoccaceae bacterium
ACGCCGACGATCAGGCTGGCGGTGGAGACGATGCCGTCATTGGCGCCGAGCACCGCGGCGCGGAGCCAGCCGATGCGGGAGACGAGATGCGTTTCGGGATGGAGGTGGAGGCGTGACATGGCAACTCCCGCGATCCTTGGGAGTGGCAGTCTACTGCGGAAGCGCGCCGGTTAACAGACGCCGCGGCGGATGGCGCGGAGGGGGCGGCGGGGATCAGCCGTCGTGGCGGTCGGGGCGGCGCTCTCGGCCCGGGGGCGTTGCGACTGCGGCGAGGCGCGCGAAGAGCCGCGCCGCGCGGGTGATGCCGCGGTCGTCGACGCCGGCGAGGTCGACACGTGCGACGGCGTTGTCGCCGCGCAGGACGAGGCACCAGGCGCTGCCGTCGCGTTCGATCCAGCCCTGCGCCTGAAGCGCCAGCAGCTTGCGCCGGACGGTTTCGCGCGCGATCCCGGTCGCGTCGGCGAGCCTGGCCGCGGTCATGCCGCGCCGTTCGATCCCGCCGTCGTCGCGCGGCTCGGCCGCGGGGCCGAGCATCGCGGCGAGCTGGGCCTGGCCGATGATGGCGAGGAGCAGCGCCTGCTGCAGGTCACCGCCGAAGGCGCGGCTTGTGTCGGCCAGATGGTCGGCGAGGAAATCGACGATCGCATATTGCACGCGGGTATAATCGGTGCGGAAGACCTTCTCGGCAGTGGCCTGCGAGAGCGGGCGCTGGCGGGGGCCTGGCGGGGTGTCGTGGTCGCTCGGCATCCTTTTCTCCTTCGATGCGGGGCGCGGAGCTTTCGGGATCGATGATAGGCGGGAAGGGGAGGGTCCGGCACGCCCAAAATGGGCGCTTTCCCTCTGGTCCGGTGGGGTCGATCATCCTAGTCTGCCGGGGATGGCGAAGGGAATGGACCCAGTCATGGCCTGCGGGCGGCGCGGCATGCGCCGGGGCAGGCTCTCGCCCTGCGCGGCGGGTCGCGCGATGTCTGAACGGAGGGGGCCCGTGAACCTCGAGCTGCGGTTCTGATGGGCGCGGCGCCGAGGCTGGGTCTGCCGCCGCTGCCGGCGGGGCGGGCCTACCGGTTTCACACCATGATCAAGCCGGCCGGGGCGCTGTGCAACATGGACTGCCCCTATTGCTTCTATCTGCACAAGACCGGGCTTCTGGAGCACGCCGAGAATGCGCGGATGCCGGAGGCGGTGCTCGAGCAGCATATCCGCCAGTATATCGAGGCCAATACCGGCGAGGAGGTCGTCTTTTCCTGGCAGGGGGGCGAGCCCACGGTGATGGGGCTGGCCTTCTTTGAGCGTGCGGTGGCGTTGCAGCGCAAATACCGCAGGCCCGGGCAGCGGATCGAGAACGATCTGCAGACCAATGGCCTGCTGCTGGACGACCGCTGGGTGGAATTCCTGCGGCGCGAGGGGTTCATGGTGGGTCTGTCGATCGACGGGCCGCGCGACCTGCATGACCGCTACCGGTTCACCAAGGGCGGCCAGCCGACCTTTGACCGGGTGATGGAGGCGGCGGGGCGGCTGCGCGCGGCGGGGGTGCCTTTCGCCGCGCTCTGCGTCGTCAACCGCGACGTGGCGCGCGATCCGCTGCGGGTCTGGCGGTTTCTGGCCGACGAGGTCGGCACGCCGCGCATCCAGTTCACGCCCTGCGTGGAGCCGAAGGAGTTCAAGGCCGGCAGTCCCGCGACGATTGCGCCGCAGGACCGGCCGCGGCTGGGCGATGCGCGGGCGCGGCCGGGGCATGCGCAGTCCATCGTGACGGAGTGGAGCGTGGACCCCGAGGATTACGGGACATTCCTGTGCACCCTGTGGGACGCCTGGATGGCGCGCGATTTCGGCCGGGTCTTTGTCAACCATTTCGAGACGGCGGTGGCGCAGGCGCTGGGCCATCCGCCGCAGACCTGCGTGTCGTCGCCCGTCTGCGGCAAGGCGCTGGCGGTCGAACATGACGGGTCGCTGTTTTCCTGCGACCATTTCGTCTATCCCGACTTTCGCCTGGGCAGTATCCTTGAACGCCACGAGGGCGATCTGGCGTTTTCGCAGGCGCAGGTGGCCTTCGGCACCGCCAAGAGCGCGAGCCTGCCGGCCTATTGCAGGGGCTGTGACGTGCTTGACCTTTGCTGGGGCGAATGCCCCAAGAACAGGCTCGTGCGCACGCCCGAGGGCGAGCCGGGGCTGAACTACCTTTGCACGGCGCTGAAGCGCTTCTATGCCCGCGTCCGGCGCGACCTGCCCGAGATCCGCCGCCGGCTCGGTCTTCCTTCCGGTCCAACCCTTCGCACGGGACCTGCATCATGACAGCTTACCGCTCTCGGATCAGACGCCTTCTGCTGGCCTCGGTCGCGGCTTTCCCGCTGGCCGCGCCGCTGGCCGCGCAGGAGCGGCCCAATATCGTCGTCATCATGCCCGACGATGTGGGCTACTGGAATGTCGGCGCCTACAGCCACGGGATGATGGTGCCGACGCCGAACCTCGACCGGATCGCGGCCGAGGGGATCCTGTTCACCGATCACTATGCGCAGCCGAGTTCCACGCCGGGGCGGGCGGCCTTTGTCACCGGGCAGTTACCGATCCGGACGGGGCTGACGACGGTGAGCTATCCGGGATCGCCCATCGGGATCGACGCGCGCGACCCGACGCTGGCCGAGGTGCTCAAGCCCCTGGGCTACCGCACGGGGCAGTTCGGCAAGAACCACCTGGGCGACCTGAACCGGCATCTGCCGACAGTGCATGGCTTCGACGTCTTCTATGGCAACCTCTATCACCTCAACACCGAGGAGGAGCCGGAGCTGATGATGTGGCCCGACGACCCGGGGTTCAGCACGCGCTACCACCCGCGCGGCGTGCTCGACTGTGTCGCGACCGCGACCGAGAACACCGCCGCGCCCGAGGATGGCCGGTTCGGGCCCTGGGGCAAGCAGGACTGCGTGGATACCGGGCCGCTGACGCAGGAGCGGATGGTGTCGGTGGACGGGGAATTCTTTGGCCGGGCCGAGGCCTTCATCACCGAGGCGGCCGAAGCGGGCGAGCCCTTCTTTGCCTGGATCAACCCGAGCCGGATGCACATCTATACTCATCTCAAACCGGAATCGCGTTATCTGGCAGAGCCTTATTCGTCGGAGTTCGACGTCTACGGCAGCGGGATGATGGAGCATGACGCGCAAGTGGGCGAGGTGCTTGACCTGCTGGACCGGCTGGGCATCGCCGAGAACACGATCGTCATCTACACGACCGACAACGGGGCGATGGTGTCCTGGTTCCCCGATGGCGGGGCGACGCCGTTCCGGGGCGAGAAGGCGACGACCTGGGAAGGCGGGGTCCGGGTGCCGCTGCTGGTGCGCTGGCCCGCGCGCATCCCGGCGGGGTCGGTGTCGAACGGCATCCAGTCGCACGAGGACCTCTTCACCACGCTCGCGGCCGCGGCGGGGGCGGGGGATGTGGTGACGGGCCTGCGGGCCGAGGCGGGGGTCTGCATCGACGGGGTGAACAACCTCGCGGCCTGGACAGAGGGCGCGCCGTCGGCGCGCAACACGCTGCTTTACTTCAATGAATCCGAGCTTGCGGCGGTCCGGATCGGGCCGTGGAAGACGCACATGCAGGTGCGCGAGGGCTTTTTCGACTATCTGAGGCCGAGTTCGGAGGTCTTCAACCTGCGCATGGACCCGTTCGAGCGGCATGGCGGGCATCAGGCCGACCTTTTCGCCATGCAGATGGGCTTTGCCTTTGGCGGGCAGGTGCAGGATCTGGTCACTGGCTTCTTTGCGACGATGGAGGCGTGCCCGCCGCGGCAGAAAGGCGGCACGCTGCGCATGGGGACGGAGTGACGCGCCATGCGGGGCCGGGCCCGGATCGGCGCGGATCGGCCTGGCACCGGGGCGGTTCGAGGCTGAGGCGCTGCCTGCGCCAGTCAGGCAGGGGATGACGCGTGCGCTGGCGGGCAGGCTCGTTGCCGCCGCACCGTTCGGGATCGCGATCATGGTCAACGGCTGGAATCATGCGCCGTCGATCGGCAAGACCGGCGTGGACCGGGCGCTGACTGCCGCGATCGCGCGGGGCGGGGACGGGACCCTGGCCGCGGGTTCGGTCTGATATCAGCGCAAACTTGATGCCGGGGGAGTGCAGCTGACCGGTCTGCGAGCTGGCATTCCCGCCGGGGATGTTGCCGCCGGTCCGTGCCTTCTGGGCGCTGAGCGCCCATGATCCCGAGAGGTTCGGCCTGATCGAGAGCCTGTCGCGGCGCAGCCGTGCAGGACCGATTCGCGCGGGTGCAGTTTTGCCGGGCCATGACGGCATCAGACTGCCCGCCACGGGCCTGCAAGGGCGCGCCGGCCGATGGCCGGAAAGGGCGGCTTGCGATGTGGATGGCCAGAGCGGCTTTTCTCAGACAAAAAACATTTGCGCATAGGCAAATCCTGATCCAGACTGAACCCTGCGGACGGAACGGAGGAACCGATGGCGACCATCAAGGGCATCGCCTGGGATCACCGGCGGTGCTGGGGCCCGCTGGATGCGAGCATCGGACCCTGGCGGAGCGAGACAGGCCATGACGTGGTCTGGGACCGGCGCAGCCTCTATTCCTTCGGGGAGGGCAATCTGGGCGACTACGCCGCCCGGTATGACCTTGTCATCTACGACCATCCCTTTGTCGGTGATGCGGCCGAGGAGGGCTGGCTTCTTGACCTGGCGCCCATGCTGGGCGGAGAGGCTGCGGCCTTTGCCGCCGATGCGGTGGGCCAGTCCTGGCGGTCCTATGACTATGCCGGCGGAATCCGGGCCCTGCCCATCGACACCGCAGCCCAGACCGGGGCCTGGCGGCCGGACCTGCTGGACCGTGCGGGCGAACCTGTCCCGGGGACGCGGGAGGGGGTCATCACTCTGGCGCAGCGGCTTCGGGCGGGGGGCATGGCGGTCGGCTGGCCCGCCATCCCCACGGACATGCTGTGCACCTACTTTTCCATTGTCGCGTCGCTGGGACATGATCCGGGCCGCGATGACGGACCCTTTGTCCCGCCCGCGACATCCGAACAGACGATCGACTGGTTGCACCGTCTGATCGGGGTCGTGCATCCGGGTTCGACGGGGTGGAACCCGATCCGCTGTCTCGACCACATGTCGGCGACCGACGAGGTCGCCTACGTGCCCTGGCTCTTCAACTATGTGAACTATGCCGCGGCGGGGCGGATCCGTTTCGGGGCGTCGCCCCGCGCGGCGGCGGATCGTCCGGCGCGGACGCTGCTTGGCGGGGCGGGGATCGGGGTCAGCGCGCATTCGGCCCATCCGCAGCTTGCCTTCGACTATGCGCTGCATCTGTCGCGCCCGGCCTTTCAGGCGGGACCCTATGTCGATCACGGAGGCCAGCCCGGCAGCCGGACGGCCTGGACATCGGACCATGCCAACGGGGTGACCCGGGGGTTCTTCCGTGACACGCTTCCCGTTCTGGATGCCGCATGGCTGCGGCCCACGCTTCCGGGGTTCCTGCCGCTTTTCCATGCCGCGACGCTGAGGCTGGCCGAGGTCCTGACCGGCGGCGCGCCGGCCGCCGGGTTCACCCGTTTCCTGAACGACGGGTTCGACCGGCTCCGCGACGGGACGGACCGCGCATGAGCCCGCGCGGAGAGGGCGACGACGACGACGACGCCCCTGTCCGGCGGGTCTATCCCGTGCCTGCCGCCGAAAAAGTGCTCGACATCCTCGAATTCATGGCCGACAGGGCCGAAGGGCTGACCGCGACCGAGATCGCCAATCTCATGGGGCGTTCGGTGCATGAAATCTACCGGGTCCTGCTTCTGCTGCAGGCGCGGGGCTATCTTTACCAGAGGGCGGGCTCGGACGGTTACCGGCTGACGCTGAGGCTTTTCGACCTGGCCCACAGGCTGCCGTCGGTCCGCCGGCTGTCGGAATCGGCGCTGGAGGAACTGCAGGACCTTGCGCCCCGGACGCTCCAGTCCTGCCATCTTGGCGTGCTGAACGGGCATGAGCTGCTGATCGTGCTGCAGGTCGATTCGCCCTTGCCGATGCGGTATTCGGTCGTGCTTGGCGCGAAGTTCGACTTTGCCGAAACCAGTGCAGGGACGGTGCTTTTCGCGCATCTGCCGGCGCCGCGGCAGGAACGGATGCTGGCGCGCATGGCGGCCGAAGGGCGTCCGGCCGCCGAAATCG